>JAYSVL010000467.1:0-3869 GCA_043718595.1 Gemmatimonadaceae bacterium | reverse complement strand
AAAACGGGACGCGGCGTGTACAATCTCGCGGTCACGGCCGATGGCGCTTTGCTCGTCGCGACGCTCAAGCAAGGGGCGCGCGTGGAGATCTGGAACCTCGCCACTGGCAAGAGTCTGGCGCAGATCGCCACGTCCAACACGATCGCCCACGGCGTCGCACTCAGTCCCGATTCACGCTACGCCTTCGTGAGCAGCGAAGGCGTTGGCGCCGCACCGGGGAAGGTCGACGTCATCGATCTGCAGGCGATGCAGAAGGTCGGCACGGTGAACGTGGCGCAACAGGCCAGTGGCATCGCGTTTTGGAAGATGAGCAAGTAGTCGAGCTCACGTGAGCGACGTCGACTCGGAGACAGCACCGCGCAGTTTGCCGGCGTTGCGCAGCATGATCGACGCACTCGATCATGATTTGTTGCAGATCATGGCGAGACGCATGGCGCTGGTTGGTGAAGTGGCGGAGTACAAACGCCAGCATGGCGTGCGTATTCGGGATCCACAGCGCGAGCGAGACGTGCTGGCCGACCGCCAATCGCGCGCAGAATCCCTCGGTCTGCCCGTCGGCGAGATCGAGTCCATTTTTCGCGTACTGCTCCGCTCCAGTCGGGATCATCAGGCAGCATTGCGGGTGGAAGTACCACTCGACGCGCTGCCGCAGACCATCGCGATTGTTGGCGGGCACGGTCAGCTCGGCCGCGTGTTCAGCCGACTCTTCAGCGATCTTGGGCATCGCGTCATCATTGCGGACGTCGACACCGAGCTACGCCCTGCTGACGCGGCCGCGATGGCCGACGTCACCGTCATTAGCGTGCCCATTGACGCCACCGACGATGTGATCGCCGCGGTCGGTCCGCATGTGCGCGAGGATGCGCTGCTAATGGACCTCACCAGTATCAAGGAGCGACCAGTCGCCGCCATGCTTAGCGCAACGCGCGGCAGCGTGGTGGGCGCGCACCCAATGTTCGGCCCGAACGTCCATTCGCTGCAAGGACAACGCGTGGTGCTCTGTCGCGCACGCGGCGACACATGGGCCGATTGGTTATCGCGCACGCTAACGTCGCGCGGACTGGTGATCACCGAGACGTCCGCCGCGCAGCACGATCGCGCCATGTCCATCGTGCAAGTGCTCACACATTTTCAGACGCAGGTGCTTGGCGTGACGCTGGCGCGACTTGGCGTGCCACTCGCGGAAACGATGCCGTTTACGTCGCCCGCCTACTTACTCGAGCTGTATGTGACGGCGCGACACTTTGCGCAGGACCCCGCGTTGTATGGCCCGATCGAGATGCGCAATCCGCGTACCGCCGACGTGACCTCCGCCTTTCGCCACGCTGCGCATGATGTGGCGACGGTCTTAGCGAACGGCGACCAGCCCGCCTTCACCGCACTGTTTGAGGACGTGCGACAGTTCTTTGGGACATTCACGCAGGAAGCCGTTGAACAATCCGGTTTTCTCATCGACCGTATCGTCGAACACGGTTAACGCGCCGCGAACGCCGCGAACTAACCGCGGGCCGCGAATGCCGCGAACAGAACCGCGGGCCGCGAATGCCGCGAACAGAACTGCGGGCCGCGAATTGCGCGAAAACTCGCGAATTGTACGGCGTAGTAGCGGGAGCGTACCGAGACTGAGAAGTTTGCGATTTGTTGAACAAAAAACACAGCACCGCCACTGGCCATCACGCGCCGAGGCACGCCAATGCACCAACAAATTCGCGTTGTTTTCGCGCAATTCGCGGCCAGCCGTTGCTGTTCCGTACTCGCGCACAGTACTCGACGGTGACCGCGCGCGGAGACCAGAGCTTTCACTAGGTGGCTCTCGCGGCGAGTTTGTTGAGGAGCACCCACCTTCGCGGCGAGTATTGACGCATAGAACGTGGTTCGCGTGCGCGCGCGACGAACGACGGGTACCAGGCGAATCTGTCATCATCATAGGACAGTTTTGCGCTGTTTCTTTGGAGAGGACTTCCATCTCCAAGTCGATGTTCATGTTGGGCACACAACAGACGAGGCGGCGAACTACCGGTTCGCCGCCTCGCTTTACCCGTCAGATTGCCTCAGGCGCGCGCTAGCAACCTGGTCCACGCAAAGCTGCTGGCTGCGACGGCAGCGCGCGGTAGAAACACTCGGCCTGCGGAACCGGCATTACTGTCACCCGAAAGTGCGTGGGGAGATCAAGCGGCAGCGTGAGGATGCGTCCATACCGCCGTACGTCGAACCAGCGGTGCCCCTCGAGCAACAACGAGTAGCGACGCTCATAGAGCAGAGCGGTGACAGCATCGTTAACGTTCGCCGGCGTGTTCAGCGTCGGCAGGAGGCCGCCAGCGGAACTGCGAATGAAATTCAGATCCGTCGTGGCAGCGGCCAAGTTACCAAGCCCGATATTGGCTTCGGCGCGTAACAGGATCAACTCCTCATTGCGAATGATCGGAATGGAAGTCGTTTGATCCGGATAGATCGAGAACCCGACGTCCGTGGGAATCCCGAGGTTCGCACCCGGTGCCGTCCGCGCTGGCGAAAGCGTGCGCGTCTTGGCGGTGAGCCGTGCATCGGGCTGACCGTTGGTCTGCAGCTGCGCGTCCGGACGAATGCTGGGATGCGCGACGATGTCCGGGCTGATGGCGTTGTTCAAGCCATTCAGCGCGTCACCAGACGCCGTGGAGTACACGTGGTACACGCCGCGCCGAAGATCAGCGCCAGCGGCGGAACTCGCAAAACTCTCGCCGATCGCCGTCAACGCCGCATTGAAGCACGCGGCACCGCAGCCCAGCGCGCCACGATAGACTTGAATGCGCGCCGTGAGCGCACGGTTGAACTGGCGGAACGTTGCCGGCGTAGTGAATCCCGCGAACCCGGTTGTCAGGGTGAACGGGAAGGACGCACTTCCCGCGGCCGACAGTTGCGTATTACCGAGATCGAGCGTGGCAGAGATGAACCGGTACGCGGAGTCTCGACTCACGAAGGGCTGCGACGTGTTCGCCACCAAATCGATGGCAGTCGGAACGCCAAGCGTATCCCGCGTGGCCAGCACGTAGAACAGATCCAGCGCGCGCATAGTGTTGGCGAAACCGCGAGCGGCATTCTTCTCGCCATCGCTTAGGAAAGTGGCAGCATCCGCGATGCCGATGAAATTGAGCGCGTTCCGAATGTTCCGAAAACGCGGATCCCACTGGCCGTTGGTAAAGCCCGAATTATCAAGCGGAAAGGTGGTGAGAAACAGTGTGACGTTTCGCGGCTCGGAGCCGGTGTAGTTGTACGACTCGCGACCGAAAATACCAACGTTGCTGATCAAGCCGGCCATGCCGCCGCGCTGCTCGGCAAGGATTCCACTGGCCAAGTTTTGCATGAGTGCACGATCGGCCGATCCAACGGTGGGCTCGTTGAAGCTGGGCACGTTGAGGCGATCGGCATTGCAGCCGGCCACCGTCACGAGTGCCGCTACGGCCGCGCGGCGAGCGAAGTTCATGTGAGATTGAGTCATGATTTAGAAGCCCACGTCGACGGAGAAGAAGAACTGACGACTGGGAGGGAAGGTGGCGAGGTCGACAAACCGTCCCACGTTGTTGTTGCCGAAATTGCTGACTTCCGGGTCCATACCCCAGTAGGGCGTCCACATAGCAAGGTTACGACCAACCACGCTCAACCGGATGGAGTTGCTGCGTTCGCCGAACAGCCTTTTCGACACAGACCGGGGAACGTCGTACGACAACGCGACTTCACGCAGCTTCACGAACGAACCATCCTGCGTAATGATGCGCGCGTCTTGGCCACCGTTCCACTTGGACCAACGGTAGTCTCCGAGGTTTGCGGTTGCGGACGTGTCCAGGAGCGTGCGCACAGCACCGGCAATGCGCACGCAGTCTTCTCGAGCGATG
>JAYSVL010000466.1:0-3869 GCA_043718595.1 Gemmatimonadaceae bacterium | reverse complement strand
CAGTTCTCCGCGTCTCCGCGGCTCCGCGTGACCCCTGTTTGTTTAACCATGTTCGCTGTCGCGGCTCCGCGTGAACCCTGTTTGCCTCGCTCTCGTCGCATGTCCGCGCCGCCGCGTGAACCTCTACTCCGCGCCTCCGATGCCTCTCCGCACCGCAATCGCCGCGTGTCTCCTGCTCAGCGTCACGGCGCTCCCAGCGCAGGACCGCTCCCAGTCCCGCTCAATGGTCTCGTCGCAACTCGGCGTCGTCGCGAGTGAGAGTGTGCTGGCGTCGCAGGTCGGCGCAGCGATACTCGAACGCGGCGGTAACGCGATCGACGCCGCGGTCGCCGCGAACGCGATGATGGGCCTCGTCGCACCGATGAACGACGGGATCGGCGGGGATCTCTTCGCAATCGTCTACGAGGCCAAGACTGGCAAGCTGTACGGATTGAATGCGTCCGGCTGGGCACCAAAGGCACTCACGTCCGATTTCCTGCGTGCGCGCGGGCATACGACAATGCCGCAGCGCGGTATTCATTCGGTGACTGTGCCGGGTGCAGTGCATGGCTGGGATAAACTGCTCCGGCGATTTGGTACGAAGTCATTCGCCAGCGTGTTAGCGCCAGCGATTGGGTACGCCGAACAAGGGTTCCCAGTCGGCGAGGTGGTGAGCGTCTACTGGCGGGACAGCGAGAAGGATCTGCGTGCCGACGCACCAACCGCGAAAACGTTCCTGCCGGGGGGTCGCTTGCCGCGCGCCAACGACGTGTTCCGCAATCCGGAGTTGGCCTGGAGTTATCGGCAACTCGCGCGATTCGGCGCAACGTCGTTTTACACGGGCACCATTGCCAAACGTTTGCTCGAATCGTCGGCGACTCATGGTGGTACGATGACCGCGTCCGACCTCGCCGACTTTGACAGTGAGTGGGTCGATCCGATCTCGACCACCTACCGTGGTTGGACGGTTTACGAGTTACCGCCGAACGGTCAGGGGATCGCTGCACTGGAAATGCTGAACATCATGGAGACGTTTCCCCTCGGCTCGCTCGGGCACAACTCGGTGCAGGCGCTGCATTATATGATTGAAGCCAAGAAGCTCGCCTACGCGGACCTGCAACGCTACGACGCCGATCCGCGCTTCGCCAAGGTGCCGGTGGAGGCGCTCCGCTCCAAGGCGTACGCGGCCACCCGCGCAAAGTTGATCAACGCGACCCGCGCGACCTGTGATGTCGGACCGGGTGCACCAACGATCACCGATAACGGGACGACGTATCTGAGCGTGGTTGATCGTGCGGGCAACATGATCTCGGTCATTCAGAGCAACTACTCCACCATCGGTTTTGGATCGGGACTTGCCGTTGGCGGCGCGGGATTCGTGTTGCATAATCGCGGTGGCGGGTTCTCGCTTGATGCACAAAGTCCGAACGTGATCGCTGGTCGGAAACGTCCATTGCACACGATCATTCCGGCGTTCATGGCCAAGGATGACATCCGCATTGCCTTTGGGATCATGGGTGGCTGGAATCAGGCTCAGGCGCACGCACAGTTCGTGTCAAACATCGTGGACTTCGGGATGAACGTGCAGGGCGCACTTGATGCACCGCGCTTTTCCAAGGAAACGTTTCCCGGCTGCGATGTGAACTTTGAATCACGCATCACGGCGAACACCTTGAAGGAGCTGGAGTCGCGCGGCCATCAGATCGTCATGCGTGGCGACTATTCATCGACGCGAATGGGTGCCGGGCAAGCCGTGCAACGCGACTTCGCATCGAAGGTGAACTCGGGTGCCTCCGACCCGCGCAAAGACGGTGCCGCGGTGTCCGAACTTCGGCCCGTGCGACGTCGCTAGCGTGCGCGTGCGTCGTCGCGCGTATGTGACCGCTCCGCTCATTTTCGTTCTTGGTGGCGCCTGTGGCCGCGAGACGCCGGTCGCCGAGCGTGCACGTGTTACAGTCGATCTACCTGCGAGCACGCTCGCTGCGCGACACGTCAACCCACACGCTGGTGAAGCAATTGGCACCGTGCGTCAGATGTACGACGGCGCGCTGTCGCCGGACCTCGCTGTGGCCACGTTTCGAAACATTGACCGCTTGTTTCCGACACGAACCGTCGCGCACGCAACGGCGCCGCATCCACTCCCCCTGTCGCGCACACGGTTGGGCAACGTGCAGTTCACATCCAGCGGGCGCACGTATTCCCGCGACGACTATGTCCGACTCAATCGTGTCGCGGGTTTGCTCGTGCTTAAGGACGGGAAGATTGCAACCGAGTACTATGGCTTTGGCAACACGGCACAGACGCGCTGGATGTCGATGTCGATCGCCAAATCGATTACGTCGACGCTGATCGGTGCGGCAATCCGCGATGGCGCCATTCGCGCGCTCACCGATCGCGTGACCACGTATGTGCCGTCGCTTGCTGGGAGCGCCTACGATGGCGTCACCGTGCGCGACCTGCTGCTGATGGCCTCTGGTGTGCGCTGGAATGAGACGTATACCGATCCAGCATCCGACCGTCGCCGACTACTCGAGGTACAAATCGCACAACAGCCGGGTGGCGCCGTTTCCCTCATGCGCACGCTGCCACGCGCAGCGCCACCTGGCACGGTCAACAACTACAGCACCGGTGAAACGCAGATTGCAGGTGAGGTGTTGCGCGGCGCGGTGGGAAAGCCGCTGGCCGAATATCTCGCCGAGAAAATCTGGCGCGTCTATGGGATGGAAACGGATGCGACGTGGTGGCTTGACGCACCAAACGGACACGAAATTGGCGGCAGTGGATTCAGTGCAACGCTCCGCGACTACGGCCGGTTCGGCTTGTTTTTCCTGAGCGGGGGGATCGTCAACGGTGCAAACATTTTGCCTCCTAACTGGATGGCAGACGCGGGCGCACGTCACACACTGACTGGCGGTACGCCACTTGACTACGGCTATATGTGGTGGCCCGCGTCGGGCGCCGCGGTGAATGACGGCGCCTTCAGCGCGGTTGGCATCTTCGGACAGGCGATTTACATCAACCCACGCGAACGCGTGGTGATCGTGCAGTGGTGCGCGCAGACCAAACCGACGGGTGACGAGATCGTCAACAACGAGGACTTTTTTGGCGCCGTCGCCTTGGCTCTCCGCTGACGCGCTTTCGCCTACGCGCTTTCGCTATCCCTTGTTGGCCAGCCGACTGTGCCGAATGCCATACATGAAGTAGATGGCAAAACCCACGGCGAGCCACACGAGAAATCGAATCCAGGTGACGCTTGGCAGCTGCAACATCAGATAGAAGCACGCCGCCACGCTAATCAGCGGTGTGAACGGCACGCCGGGCACGCGAAATGGCCGAACCCGATCCGGATCAGTTTTGCCTAACACAATCACACCGATCGACACGAGTACGAACGCGAACAGCGTGCCGATATTGGTGAGGTCCACCAATTCCGCGATGTTGGCAAACGCCGCAAAGCAGCCTACAAACAAACCGGTGAGCAGTGTGCCCACCCATGGCGTTTTGAACTTGGGATGAATCTTCGCCATGACGGGCGGCAACAAACCATCGCGGGCCATGGAGAGAAAGATGCGCGGCTGTCCCAGCTGAAACACCAGCAGCACACTGAACATCGAGATGACGGCGCCGAGCGAGATGATGATGCGCGAGAACTTGACGAGCCCGTCGTGCCCCTCGGTGAATCCCAGTGCGGTGATCATTGGATCGGCCGTACCGAGTTTGTTCCACGGTGCGAGTCCGGTCATCACGGCGGCCAGCGCGATATACAGCACGGTACAAATCACCAAACTCATGATGATGCCAAACGGCATGTCTCGGCCGGGATCCTTTGCTTCTTCGGCCGCGGTGGAGACGGCATCAAACCCGATGTAACTGAAAAAGATGATCGCCGC
>JAYSVL010000465.1:0-12245 GCA_043718595.1 Gemmatimonadaceae bacterium | reverse complement strand
CGCGCACGTCGACCATGAACCAGGTTGGCGCTGCCGGATTGGATTTTGGATCGTAGTAGTCGTGCCGCGGATCGAAAGCGGTGGCGTCGGGATAGCCTTCACGTACCACTTCGCAAATGCCGACGATCGCCGACGGCTCAGCGTTTGAATGGTAGTAGAAGGCGAGGTCCCCTTTCTTCATGCCATCGCGCAGAAAGTTGCGGGCACCGGAATTGCGGATGCTGTCCCAGCACGTGGTCCTTTTCGGTGCGGCCTGCAAGTCGGCGAAGGAAAAGACGTCTGGCTCGGACTTAATCAGCCAGTATCGCTTCTCACCGGCGCGACGCTCAAACACCGACGCCCACTTGCCCTCCGCATACGGCATGGACTTGGGCGCTGGTGATGCGACCGGCGCGCGGGCCGTCTTTTTCGCCGTCATGATGTGTGATTCCTATCACCGTGTGATGTACGGTCGCCCGACCGCGCGACGCGCCTGCTATCACCGCCTACTATATAGTTGAGACGAGCCCGCGAACAGTTGGCACTCGTCCGTCCGCATCGCGCCCGGTGTGCGCAAGAGTACCTTTGTCATCGCGTCGTGGCGGCGGATTCCCTCCGGACATCGATGACCTTGAGGCGCAGTTGCTTGCTCGCGGAATCCTGGCAGATCAGTCGACGCGTTGATCCCAAGATCGAAATACGTCGTGACGGTGGCTTTTTGGCCACGGTATCTCACGTGACCGACGAACTGACCATCACGAAAACGTTCTGAGGGAGCATGCTCGCTGATTGGCAACCGACGCTGCGCGGCAGCCTGGTGCACCTTCGCCCGCTCGCCGACGAGGACTTCGCGGCGCTGTTTGCTGTGGCCTCGGATCCGCTGATCTGGGAGCAACACCCTGAGTCCACGCGGTATCAAGAAGACGTTTTCCAGGGATTCTTTCGCGGCGCGCTGGAGTCACGTGGGGCGTTGGTTGCGATGGATGCAACAACTGGCTCCGTCATTGGCTGCTCGCGATTTGTCGGCCACGACGCACAGACGCGCGAAGTGGAGATCGGTTGGACGTTCCTCGCCCGGTCGCACTGGGGCGGACGGTACAATGGCGAGATGAAACAGCTCATGCTTGATCACGCATTTCAGTCCGTCGACAGCGTCATCTTTGTGATTGGACCGGACAACGTGCGCTCGCAGCGCGCTGTGCAGCAGATCGGCGCAACATTTGACGGAGCACGGACCATCCGTGACCGCGAGAGCGTCGTTTACCGGATCACCAAGCCCGCGGCTTAGCGGCCCGGCGCGACGGTTCGACCATCGCGGTTCGTCCCAGCGTGATTTTGGCGCCTGCGAGGCTTAACTTTCCGGTCTGCCAGCACCGCAATTCGTGCGGAACGGTCGACCTGCCCTGAGCCAGCTCTCTATGACGTCATCACCGCTGACATGGTGCGCCGCCGCCGCCACCATCGCGCTTTGTGCCTGCGCGAGCGCGCGTGGGCCCGTATACGAGATGGGCGCGACCGCAGCCATCGCTCGTGCACGTGCCGACAGTGTGCGTCTGCCGTACACCCAGGCGGACATCGATTTCATGAGCGGCATGATTCACCATCATGCGCAAGCGATCACCATTTCGCTCTGGGCACCGTCACATGGCGCGAGTCCGGCCGTGCAGCGTCTCACGGCACGCATTGTCAACGCGCAGACGGATGAAATCGCGCTCATGCGGCAATGGTTGATGGATCGCAATCAGTCGGCGCCGACGGTGGATTCAACCGGCGCGATCACCATGGCGCACGGTGCGCACAACATGGCCGGGATGTCCATGCCCAGCATGTCGATGCCGGGAATGCCGATGATGCCCGGCATGTTGACGGCCGAGCAGTTGAAGAAACTGGAATCCGCCCGCGGCGTTGCGTTCGATTCGCTCTTTCTCACCTACATGATCCAGCATCATCGCGGCGCCGTGCAGATGGTGCGCACGTTGTTCGGCTCGCGTGGCGCCGGACAGGACGAAATGATCTTCAAGTTTGCGTCCGACGTCGAAGTGGACCAGTCGACAGAAATTCGGCGCATGCTCCAGATGTTGATCGAACTCGGCGAGGCCCCACCGCCGTTGTAGGTGTGCACCCGTACGTTGCGTCACTCCTTTCTCTCCCCGAGGTTGCTCATGTCACATGATCGTCTGCGCCTGCGTCGCGCATCACCACTTGTCCGCCTGCTGTGCGTGACGACACTCAGCGTTGGTGCGGCGTGCGCCCGCACACCAAAACCGGACACGTCTCCCGCCCCTGTCGCGGCGCGCGGTGGTCCGGTGCGCGATGCGCGCTCTGGGCTCAAGGCCGGGTTGTTTGACGCGGGAGAGGCCACGTCGGGCATGAATGTGATCGCCAAGGCGGTGTCCCCACCTGGGTTTCTTGGCATCACCAATTCCGATCTGGCCTTCAGCGGCAACTACGCGATTCAGGGTAACTACAACGGGCCAGTCATTTGGGACATTTCGAATCCGGCCAAACCGGTGCTCGTCACGGCGTACACCTGTCCTGCGTCGCAGAACGACATCTCAGTGTACCGCAATTTGATGTTCATGTCCTCGGAGTCGAACGGCAGTAAGCTGGACTGCACGCCTGGTGGTATTCCAGATAGTGTGAGCAAGATTCGTTTTCGCGGTGTGCGCGTGTTTGACATTACCGACATCAAGAATCCAAAGCTCGTTGCCAGTGTGCAGACGTGTCGTGGGTCACACACACACACGGTGCTCGAGAGCCCCAAGGACAAGGACAACGTCTACATCTATGTCTCGGGTTCGGCCGGCATCCGCTCGCCGAATGAACTTGAGGGCTGTGTCCGTGATCAGCCGAGTGTGAATGCCAACTCATCGCTGATGCGGATCGAGATCATCAAAGTGCCGTTGGCCAATCCGTCCGCCGCGGCGGTGGCCAACCGTGCCAACATTTTCTCTGGTCTCACGTACACACCGTCGCATGCGCCGGGCCAGGAAGATCTTGCCAACAGCGCAAGGCAAGCCGCGGCAGCGCGCGCAGCTGGGGGCTTCACCGGCAAGAACCCCGTCACGGGCGCAGAAATTGTTCTCGGTGGACCGATGGTGCGTACCGCCCTCGACAGCATCGTGAAGATGCGCGGCGGCACCGGCGCACCAACCGCAGCGGATAGCGCCACCCTGCGCACCGACGCGCAACGACTGGTAGACCGCATGCTCGCGGGCGCACCTGCACCTGGCAGCCCTGTGCCGACGGGTTCACAGTGTCACGACATCACGGTGTATCCGGCGCTCGGACTTGCCGGCGGTGCGTGCGAAGGGCATGGTCTGTTGCTCGACATCAGTGATCCGCTCAATCCGGTGCGACTCGACGCCGTCGCAGACTCCAACTTTGCCTACTGGCATTCGGCGACGTTCAACAACGACGGCACCAAGATGCTGTTTTCTGACGAATGGGGCGGCGGTGGTGCACCCAAGTGTCGCGCCACGGACAAACTGGAATGGGGCTCCAACGCGATCTTCACGATCGAGAACAAAAAGCTCAAGTTCCAGAGCTACTACAAGCTGCCGTCGGTGCAAACGTCCAACGAAAACTGCGTCGCGCACAATGGTTCGCTGATCCCCATTCCCGGTCGCGACGTGATGGTGCAGTCGTGGTATCAGGGCGGCATCTCGGTATTCGACTGGTCCGACGCTAAGAAACCATTCGAGATCGCTTACTTCGACCGAGGTCCGTCGGACTCCACGCGGATGGGCGCTGGCGGATCATGGTCGGTGTACTGGTATAACGGCGCGATGATCAGCTCCGAAATTGCGCGTGGTCTCGATGTCGCGGATCTCACGCCAACGGAGTTTCTGTCGAAGAACGAGATCGATGCCGCCAAGACCGTCAAGTGGAGCTACCTCAACGCGCAGGGACAGCCAAAGATTGAGTGGCCGCCAAGCTTTGCGTTGGCGCGTGCGTACGCGGACCAGATCGAGCGCAAAGGCTGCATGGCACCGGCGCGTTTGTCGTCGATTCGATCCTCGCTGGCCAGCGCCGAAAAGGCCGCACCAGCGCAGCGGTTGGCGCAGTTGCAAGCGCTGAGCGCGCAAGTGGCGGCAGACGCCAACGGTTCGTGCGATCCGAAGAAGATGGACCTGCTCAAGAACGCGATTCAGGCCCTGCAAACCGTGGTGATGTAGTGCTCGCAGAGACGCTCGGCATGTCGAGTCTTGCGACGAGTCTTGATGTGCCGAGTGTCGCCGCGATTCGTGCGAACCGTGAGCGGCTGGGTGCGTTGGTGGTGACAACACCGGTACGCCTGCTGGTGGATGACGCGCTCGCTCGAGCGGTTGGCGAGCGCACACAGGTGTGGCTCAAGGAAGAGCTGTTCCAGCGCACGGGAAGTTTTAAGCCGCGTGGCGCGTTGTCGGTGATGCTTGATCTCGACGCGGCCGCGCTGGCCCGTGGTGTGACGGCGGTGTCTGCGGGCAACCACGCCATCTCTATTGCGTACAGCGCTCGCATTCTTGGCACGACGGCAAAAGTGGTGATGCCGAAGAACGCGAACGCGTATCGTGTGCAAGTCTGTCGCGAAATGGGTGCGGAGGTGGAGTTGGTGGAGGATGTGCATGCGGCGTTTGCGCGCGTGCGAGAAGTGGAGGCCACCGAAGGGCGCACGTTTGTGCATCCGTATGAAGGCCCGAAGACCGCGTTGGGCACGGCATCGGTTGGACTGGAGTTCATCGACCAAGTGCGCGCGGCTGGCGCAGAACTCGATGCGGTGATTGTGGCCGCTGGTGGTGGAGGACTGACGGCAGGTGTGGCGTGCGCTGTCAAGCAGATGAGCGCGTCAACGGCCGTGTACGTTGTAGAGCCCGAGGGTGCGGATAGTATGAGTCGCAGTTTTGCTGCAGGGTCACCGCAGGCGATTGATGCCGTACGCACGTTCGCTGATTCACTTGGCGCACCGCGTTGTGAGCCGTACTCGTTCGCCCTCAATCATCGATTTGTTGACGAGGTCGTGCTGGTGAGTGACGATCAGATTCGCGATGCAATGCGGTTGTTGTTTCGGTCGGCGAAGCTTGCCGTGGAGCCGGCGGGTGCGGCCGCGTTGGCGGCGTTGATGTACCCATTGCGCTCGCGACTCGACGGCCAGCGCGTTGGCATTGTCGTGTGTGGTGCGAACATTGCACTCGCGTCGTTCGCGGCAGAGCTGATGAGATTTCCCACCGCAGCCGTGGAATGAGAGCGTACCTCGCCGTCACGGGTAGCGCATTCGGACTGATTGTTGTCGCGCATCTTTGGCGCATCGTTGCCGAAGGGCGACAGGTGATGGACGGATGGTGGGTTGGGTTGACGTTGCTGGCCGCCGCCCTTGCGGTGTGGGCGTGGCGATTGTTTCGCGCGTCGTTGCACGGCTGACGCGACTATACAGGTTGCGCCGAGTCATCCGTTCGCGTAGCGTCTGCCTCCGGCTTCACTTCACCATCCACATATCGGAGACGATCGCGTGAGCATCTTCAGCAAAATTCTGCGCAAACTTGGCATCGGCAAAGAGGAGGCACCTGTCGCCGCGGCACCCGTAGCGGCGGCTGTGCCGTCCGCGCCCACCATGCCGCCTCCGCCCGTTGCCATATCCGTCGTGGACGTGGTGGCCCAGCTCGAAGCACTGGCCGCCGAGCACAAGGAGAAACTCAACTGGAAAACGTCAATCGTTGACCTGCACCGGCTGCTCGGCATCGATCATTCCTTCGCCGCGCGTAAGGAACTCGCGATCGAACTTGGCTGTCCGGCTGAGAAGATGGGCGATTCCGCCCAGATGAATATGTGGTTGCACAAAACCGTCCTCGCCAAGATCGCCGAGAATGGTGGAAACATCCCAGCGGAGCTGTTGGATTAACCGTCCGCGTTGACCGTGCACGCGGCACGTTGCCGTCATCCCCTTCGGAGCATGCCGCTATGACTTTCAACGTGCGCTTCTTCGTTCGTGTGATGCTGTTGGTTGCCTCGATTGCGGTGACCAACGGTGTTTTCGTCAGTCGTCTCGCGGCGCAGGGCAACGTCCTGCGCCGTGACACGGCGTACGTGAATCGTTCGACCAACCCGGTACTCGCGCCGTTCCGTTTTCGGTCGATCGGGCCAGCCAGCATGGGCGGTCGCATTGATGACATCGCGGTGTTCGAGAAAGATCCGCGTATCATTTACATCGGCTACGCGACGGGCGGTGTGTTCAAGTCCACCAATGCCGGGACCTCGTTTGAGCCCGTGTTCGAGCGGTACGGCTCGGCGTCGATTGGCGATCTCGCGATCGATCAGTCCAATCCCAACGTGGTGTATGTGGGCACCGGTGAGCCAAACAATCGGCAGACATCAACGTTTGGCGACGGCATCTACAAGTCCACCGATGGTGGCAAGAGCTTCACGCACATTGGATTGCGTGAAACGCAGACCATCGCGCGCATTGTGATTGACCCGCGTCAACCGAATACGGTGTACGTCGCATCACCGGGACATTTGTTTGGGTCGAACGCCGAACGTGGTGTGTACAAGACAACCGATGGCGGTGCGACGTGGGTGAAGATCAAGTACATCGACGAGCACACTGGATTCACCGACATCGTGATGGATCCGTCGAATTCGAATGTGTTGTATGCGGCGAGTTATCAACGCCGTCGCACCGGGTGCTGCTTTAACGGCGGCGGCACAGGCAGTGCATTGTGGAAGACGGACAACGCTGGACGGACGTGGAGCAAGATGACAGACGGTGGCTTGCCGCCGGGCACGTATGGTCGCATCGCGGTGGATGTCGCACGTTCGAATCCCAATGTGGTGTACGCGCAGATTGAGACGGATGGCGGCGATTCCGCGTCGGTAGTGATTGGTGGAGCGGGCGGCGGCGGCGGCGGACGCGGTGGATATGACTGGTGCAGCAATGCTGGTGCGACGCGTGGCTTTGGCGCGGCGTTTGGCGCTGCTGCGGGAGGCCCTGGTGCGGACAGTGCGCGCAAAGCGCCGCCACTCAGCCGGAATCGTCCGGGACTCTATCGCTCGGACAACAAGGGACGTTCATGGACGCTCGTCAGCAATTGCAACGGGCGCCCAATGTACTTCAGCAACATTCGTATCGACCCCACCAATGCGGATCGTCTCTACCTCTCCAACGTACGTGCGGCAAAATCTGTCGATGGTGGACGTACGTTTGTGCCGATCGATTCCGGTGTGGGATTTGGCAACGAGACCGTCGACCAGCACGCGTTCTGGATTGATCCGGCGAACCCGGATCACATCATGCGCGGTTCGGACGCCGGCTTTGCGATCACGTGGGATCAAGGGCTGACGTGGGACTATGTGCACACGATGGCGACGGGCTTGGCGTATTGGGTGAGCGCTGACATGCATCGCCCGTACAACGTGTATGCGGGATTGCAGGATAACGACAGCTGGGGGGGGCCAAGTGCGTCGCGAAGTCGCAATGGGATTCGTGATCATCAGTGGTTTCGCATTGGCGGTGGTGACGGATTTCAGACGGCCGTCGACCCGACAAACCGCGCGATGATTTTCTCGGAGTCGCAGGACGGCAACACGCAACGCACCGATTTGCGCACGGGAGTTGGTAAAAGCATTCGCCCCACGGCACTAGCGGCACCGCGTGGAGCGTCAACGCCTACACCAGGATCGTGCGTGGATGGCCGTGTGATTCCAACGCCAGTCACTCCGACGGGCGGTGCTGGTGGTGTCGCGGGCGCCGCTGGTGGTGGTGGCGCGGGTGGTGGTGGTGGCGCGGGTGGTGGTGGACGCGGCGGTGGAGTAGCGAACGTGGTGAATGCGCAACCTGGCGATACGTATCGGTTCAATTGGAACACACCGTTCGCGCTGTCGCCGCATGATCCGAGTGTGCTTTGGCTTGGCGCTAACCGTTTGTTCCGGTCGAGTGATCAAGGCGATTTGTGGACAGCGAGTGCGGATCTCACCAAGCAGGTCGATCGCTGCAAGATCACGGTGATGGGTGCGTCTGGGGCAAGTCTGCAGTTAAGCAAGAATGATGGCATGACAAGTTTCAGCACGATCATTTCGCTGTCTGAGTCTCCGGTGTTAGCGGGCGTGGTATGGGTGGGTACGGACGATGGCAACGTGCAAGTGAGTCGCGACAACGGCGCGACGTTCATCGAGGTTGGCCGGAACATCACCGGATTGCCCGCGGGTGCGCTAACCGGTGACAACCCGTACTGGATTTCGCGCATTGACGCGTCGCACTTCGATGCGGGCATGGCGTATGTAGCGATCGACGGCCATCGCAGTGACGATCTCACACCGTACGTATTTGTCACGCGCGACTACGGGCGCACGTGGGCGAGTGTGAGTGGCACGCTCCCGCGCTCGGGCAACGTGCAAGTGATTCGCGAAGACCCGAAGAATCGCGCGTTGTTGTATGTGGGCACCGAGTTTGGCTTGTTTGTGTCGCTTGATGGTGGCACGAAATGGGAACCGTTCATGACCGGATATCCGACGGTGCGCACGGACAACATTCTTGTGCATCCGCGCGATGGTGACCTCATTGTTGCGTCGCACGGACGCAGTTTGTGGATCGCCGATGACATCACGCCGTTACAGCAGTTCACGCCACAGGTTGCTGCCGCCGATGCGACACTGTTCGACGTGCGTGCGGCTGTCGCGTACGCGAACGATGTGAAGCTCGACGTCTATACGGGTGGTGAGAAGCAGTTTGAGGGGGAGAACCCGTCGCGCGGCACAGCGATCCACTTCTATCTAAAGTCTGCGGTGGCGACGGATGCCAAGGTGTCGATTGCTGACGCGACGGGTCGTGCGGTGTGCGAAACCACGGTGAAGGCGACGGCCGGTATGCATCGTGTGCAATGGACGCTCGCTGCGCCGATGCTGGCAGCGGCCGGTGGTCGTGGTGGCGCTGGCGGTGGTGGCGCGCCGACCGGTGCCCCGCCCGCGGCGGGCGCTGGTGCGCCGGGTGCGGGCGCGTCTACTGCGCCGCCGAACACGGGTGCACAGGCGGCTGGAGGGCGAGCTGGTGGCGCGCCACCCGATGTGAGTTGCACCGGTGCCGCGGGCGGGGGACGTGGTGGTGGAACGGCGAGTGCGACGGCCGGTAGTTACGTCGTCAAACTCGGCGTTGGTGGACGCGAGTACATCAAGCCGGTGCAAGTGTTGGACGATCGCTGGATGGGGGAGGGTCGCTGATGCGCTCACGTTTTCTTGCCGCGCTGTCCGTCAGTGTGACCGCCTGCAGTGCACCAGACCGCGCGCCGCACTCACCGTCGTCAGCCGCAGCGGTCAACAACGCTGCTTCCGCGCGACCAACGGTCGAAACGCCGCCGATTAACGTCGCGGCGATTGATTCACTCATCACACGCGTCGTGAATGAGAAACAGCTCGTCGGTGTCTCGGTGGGCGTGATGCAGAACGGCAGGGTGATCCTCGCCAACGGCTACGGGTTTCGACGCTTGGAGCCGCGCGAAGCAATGACCGCAACCACGATGATGCCAATCGGGTCGGTGACCAAACAGTTCACCTGCGCCGCCGCGATGCTGCTCGCGCAAGACGGCAAGCTGTCGATGCGCGACCCCGTGTCCAAATACGTGCCAACTGCGACTCGCGCAGGTGACATCACGTTGCTCGATCTCGGTCAGCATGTGAGTGGATATCGCGACTACTATCCGCTCGATTTTGTCGATCGTGAAATGCAAAAGGCCGAAGCAGCGGACACGATCATCGCGCGATACGCCATGCGCGCACTCGACTTTGAACCGGGCTCACGCTGGTCGTACAGCAACACTAACTTCCTTATACTCGGCAAGGCCATCGAAGCGGCCAGTGCGGAGTCGATTGGTGCGGTGCTCGCGACGCGCATCTTTGGCCCGCTCGGTATGACACGCACCGTGTACGATCCACCGGCCAGCGATACGGGCCTAGCCCAAGGCTACACGTCGTACGCGCTCGCACCGCCGTCGCCCGCACTACCCGAAGCGAGTGGGTGGACCGGGGCCGCCGGTGCGATCTATTCCACGCCGACCGATCTGCTCGCGTGGGACTTGTCACTGCTCGACAACAAGTTGCTCAACGCGGCGTCGTTCGCCACGCTCACCACGCCGCGCATGCTGAGTGACGGACGTTCGACCGGGTACGGATGCGGTATGAGCACTCAGCTCACTGGCGATGCCGTAGTGTTGTCGCATGGTGGCGCGGTTGCAGGGTCGGTGGCGACCAACATCATCATTCCCGTGACGCGGTCGGCAATTGTGGTGCTGAGCAACGCCGACTTCGCCGCCACCGGAGAGATCGTGGATGCGCTGCTGCCCAAGCTTACGCCGCATGTGGATGCGCCAACGATCGCGGGGCTTTCCGCACTTGATGCGGCCAAGGCGTTTCTCGCTTCCGTCGAGCGCGGCACGGTCGATCGCGCGACACTCGGCGACGACTTCAATGCACTGCTCACTCCGGAACATCTCGCCACCGATCGCACATCGCTCGCAACATTCGGCAAGGTGACGGATGTGCAGGTTGTGCGCACGCGGGAGCGCGGTGGGATGGAGGTGGCGATCGTGCAGTACATGGTGGGCAAGACGCCCGCACGTTCAGCGATGTACCGCACGCCGGATGGGAAGATTCAGCAGTTTCTCATCAATCGTCGGTGAGCGCGACAGTTTGTTACGCGTTTATCGCGTGCTGCGCCGACGCGCAGTGATCACGGTCGCGATCTCATCAGGCCGAGGATTCACAAAATCCAGGCGCACGCGACCGTCGGGCAACGTGCTTACCGTTGCCGGGATCGCGCTGTTCGTTAGCACCCACCCCGCGGGCAATACCACCGCGTTCGCCGGGCGACCAAACGCGCGATCCCACACCAGTTCGTCGTTCACCAACTTATAGCGAGCGCTGTCGGTGTACGTCTCCGACATCCGCAGTCGCGTCGACGCACCGGTCGCCACCGGCGCAAAGCGGAAGACCACCGCTTCGGTGGCAGCGGTCACGTTGCTCACCCCAACATTGGCTTTCGTAATTTCCTCGCCCTTGAGGACCTCGAAACGCAGCGACTCACCGGTGTCAAGATTGCGCGCGGCGGGCTTCGACACACTGCTCCCCGCACGCACCACGTTCACGTAGTACCCGACACCTGCGCGCGATTCCGTGTAGTCGTGATAGAGATCAAACGCGTGGCTTTCGGGCTGCAGCAGGAAGTACACGATCTCACGATTCTGCTTGGCGCGTTCTTCAAGCCGACTCGCCATGGCCGAGGGCGCGCCTCGCAGCCCCGACACCGGTCGCGCACGCAGCTGTAATGGCGCCTCGGCCGGTGTCGTGTTCCAGAAGCTGATCGTGATGCGACCATCGGCTTCTTGCAACACTTGCGACGGATAGTTACTCGACACCAGTTCGTAGCCCGTCGGCAACACGACAGCGTTGCGCTTGATGCCTAATCCGCGATTGAACACGATGACGTCGCCGTCGACGAAGTAGCTCTTCGCATCCTCGTAGGTCTTGTCGATCAGGATCCGCGCCTCGCCGGGATCCGGAGGCACCGGCCGCGACAATGTGACGCGGATGTACTGCTGCGTGCTTGTGTCGGCGACGCGCACACCGCCAGCGCGTGCGACCGCGGCGCTCACCACGTCCCACGCCAACGGCTTCCCCGTCGCGCGATCGACCACACGTTCATCCGACGCGATCGAACCGGCGCGAATGGCGTTGAAGAAATGCGTGGCGCCTGGTGTCGTCGCGGTCACGTCGTACAGGATGCGAAACTTCCCGCTCCCCGGTGCGAGGAGTTCGTATCGCGTGTAGTCGTCGGCCTGCGTTTGGCGCGGCGGCGCTGCGGCTTGGGCGACCGCCGCGCGAATCGGCGGAAGGGCGACCGCAAGGCTGATCAGCGCGCCGAGGAGGGTGCGGGGTAGTGTATGCATGCAACATGATGCAGTCTCTGCCCGCCGCGCGGAAGGCATGGGCGGGTAAAGAGACTGGATTCTGTCCAAGTGCTTCTGGTCGATCGTATTCAGCTGCCGCCGGGGTATCAGCTTGTGGGGTTCGGGGCGGGTCACTCTTAATTTGGCTTGAAATTCGGTTGATTCGAATTGTGTATGGTAGCAGGTTTTAATTAATTTTATCATGATTGAAACAGCAGTTGACGCACCTGGTGATGCACCTAAAAGTGCTGTTAGTGAGCCATCGGCTGAGGTAATGAGCTCAGTGCCTAACTCTAACACGCCTCCCTCTCAATGGCGGTCTTTTCGCCGATGAAGCCGGCGCGGAGCAGCGCGACG
>JAYSVL010000464.1:0-3881 GCA_043718595.1 Gemmatimonadaceae bacterium | reverse complement strand
AGAAATGATGTCCTTGACCTCACCCTTAGAATATCGCAGCCGGTTCAGCAGCACCTACAGACACGGATGCCACGCGCGCGCTGGTAAGTGCAGTCAGTCATCCTCGTCGCCGAATGTATCATCCGGCACCCGACGGTTCGAGCCGGTTCCGGATCGCGCGGCCACGCGCGCCGGTGTCGGCATTTGCGCGGTGTACTGCGCCGTCTCCGCACCCCAGTCGATGAGCTGATGTCCCTTCCATCGGCCCTGCCGAAAGCGCCATGCGAAAGTGAGCGCGAGCACAATCACGTACGCGGATGCAAAACTCCACGCGAGAAAAATGGCGCCGTCGAACCGGAGTGAAATCCAGGTCGGCAACACGAGCATCGTCCACGAGAGCGCCACCGAGACGATCGTTGGGAAGCGCACGTCGCCAGCTCCTTTGAGCGCACTGGCGAACACCATGTTCATGCTGTCAAAGAGACAGTACCCAGCCACAAACATCAGCAACGTTGGCAAGAGCTGGCTGACGCGAGACCACGTCGCCGTCAGCTCGCCGCTGCGCTCGGCTGTCAGTCGGAACAGGGCCACATACTGGTCGGTGAAGAGAACGAGCGACAGACCAAGTGTGGCCATCAGTGTCCAGGCAATACCAAAGGTCGTCCACACACTGCGCACCGCGAGGTCCGGGCGATGCTCGCCGAGTCGTTGGCCGACCAGCACCGCGGCTGCCTGCGCCAATCCCAGCGCGGGCATGTAGGCAAGCATGTTCAGGTTGAGCGCGATGCTCGTCGCCGACAGCTCCGCCGCGCCGAGTGTGCCAATGAGCCACACAAACAACGCCCACGCGAGCGAGTCGAGCGTCCATTCCAGTCCGCCCGGCACGCCGAACGTGATCAGGCGTTTTGCGACGCGCAAATGCGGACGCCAGCCGGCGAGCGTGCCGAAGATCTCGCGGTTATGCCGCGAGAGAAATACTCCAAGTCCGAGTAGTGCCGCCAGCCACGATGCAATGACCGTGGCCCAGCCGCAGCCGGCGATCCCCATCTCCGGAAAACCGAAACGGCCGTAGATCAGGATCCAATTGCCAATCGCGTTCACCAGCGTGCTTACGAGATCAATAATCACCACGGTGCGTGTCTGACCCAGACCAACAAAAAACGCACTGACGGCGGCATGGACCAACAATGGCAACGCGGCGAAGCAGAGGATGCGTAAGTACGTCGTTTCCATCGCCTGGAGTCGCGGCGCGTGATGACCAAGGTCCACCAACCATCCCGCATACGGTCGCAGCATGAGAAACGCGAGACCACACGCCACGCTGACATAAATCGCTTGCCAGACGACGCGTCCGACACGCCGCGACCGATCCGCGCCATGATACTGCGCAACGAAGTTGGTGGCATAGAGGGCGGTACTATGCGGCAACTGGAGCGCCGTCCAGAACACCATCACGGACGCAGACGCTGCGCCAACGGCATCGATGTCATATCCGCTGAGCAGCAGCGAATCGACCATGCCTTGCAATGTCCAAAAGCCGTTGCTCAACACGAGCGGCCAGGCGAGACGGAGCACCTCGGCCGCGCCGCCGGGTCCGCGCCAGCGTCGCGCGAATCGCGCGGCCACGCGCGTCGTGGAACGCGTCATTTAGATGGTATCCGGCGCACGAAATGGTAGCGCATCACGAAAATTGAAGGCGAGGTCGTCGGCCGTCACGCCAAATCGCCGGTAGTCCGAGGTCAGCTCTTCACCGGCTTCGATATCGCGCGCCGCGTACGTGAAGTGCGCGTCATCATCACACGACGCGTCGTCGGCATGATTGAAGAACTTGGCGTGATCGGCGCACAGCACATAGCGACCTGCATTTCGGTAGCAATACGTGGTGAGGTAGTCGACAATCAGCGGAGGATAACCGGTGATATCATCGAACACCTGATCAAAATTGGGCGTGAATTCCCAGACGCGGGTGCCCTTGGCGATACGTTCAACGGCGAACAATCCCAGGCCAGCGATCGCGCTTGGTCTGACCTGGGTGTGCACGAGCAGGGCCATAGAACCTCAACGATGTGGGGAGACGGCGCGCTACAAAATGTCTACCGGGCCTCACGTCAGCCACTGCTGCGCGACCGGGTGCGGGGGGATTTCTCTTCTCGGTGTGCGGCGTCATCCATGCGGCGATGCGACGTCCTTCGTTCGCTGGCACGGTGACGCCGATGATTTGTCCTCCGTAACCGTCGTGCTCCAGCCGCACCATGAAGTTGCCGGGTTTGACGGGAACGAAAAACTCACCCGTCGAATCAGTGACCGCTGCAGCGGCACCACCAAATCGATACCGCTATTTGCCCCCCGGGAAACTCTTCAGTCAACGATTCGTGCGTGAACAAATGTGCACCAGAATTCTCTGGCCGCTGAGACGTGACCAGCGCGGTCCCCGCGCCTGCCATCTCAACGCTCGTCTGCACGCCGGTGCCTCCGTCGCATAAACCCGTCCTAATCATCGACGACCAGATAAACGACGCGCCGTGACCGTAAGATTCCGCGTGGTGTACGAACACAAATTCCAACGAGTGTTTTGATGCTGGTCAATGTTCGTGCAACGTGTGAATACATGCTCGCGACGTAACTACACGTCGTACAGACCACGCGTACTGTTCCACCATCACTGCAGCGAACGCGTGTGTCACGCTCAAGCAGCGGTGCCCGCAGTTGAACAGTCACCGTCGTCATTCGTCGATCGCAACGTCGCGCGCAGACGCTGCATCGTGCGCAATGCGACACACCGCATGCGGCAAAATGCCTCATCCGTTCTCGCGCTGGCTAACACGATGGTGACGTACGGATAGTTGCTCGCACGGTGACTCACGAACGTGAATCACCATCGTCTGGCACCGAAGGACAAAGTCTTTCACTCATGGTTCGCTGTTCCGCCGTTGCACCAATGCGTCTGGTAAACGCCGGTCGCAAATTCACCCTCTGATCCACTCTCATGATCAACCCCGTGCAGTCAACGCTTGCTCGTCGTTTCACCATCGGCGGCTTCATCGCCGCCGCGCTCACGCTCGCCGCCTGCTCGACCGAGCGCGCACTCGGCCCTAATACGGAGAGCGCCGAGGCCGCCACAGGGCGACCGTCCAACGCTGTGCTCAGCCTCGGGGCGATCCCCAAGAAGGCCTTGCTCCGGTCCAAGTCGCTCAAGACTGCCATCACGGCCTCGGCCACATTTACCGCCACGGGCGGTACGCTCTCGATCCCTGCAGTGGGCTTCACGCTGACCGTACCCGCCAACGCGATCGGCACGAAACCGATCACGATCAAGGTCACCGCGCTGGCGGGCTACGCCGTCGCCTACTCGTTCGAGCCGCACGGCACGACGTTCCTGCGCGGCCTGAGCATGAAGCAGGACCTCGCGAGCACGACCTGGGCCCACAACAGCTCCTGGATGTTGTTGGGCGGCGGCTACTTCAAGAACGACAGCCAGGTGAATACGACCACCGGCGCGGCCCTCCTTGATGAAACGGTGCCGGTCACCGTCTTCGGGAGTCTGGCCTTTCTGAATCTCTGGCATTTCTCGGGCTACATGGTGTCGATGGACTAGTAGCGCCGCGGGCACCTCCGCGTTGTCGCGTGCGCATGTCCGCGACGACGTCCATCCCGATGCTTACACAACCCTTCGAATTCCCATCTCGAACAGCGCTTTTTGCGCGAGAAAACATGTCACATCGACAAACCCGTGCAGGTCGCTTCGCCGCCGCTGGAGTCGTGCCGCTCATCACGCTGGTCAGCGCGTGCAACGTTGCCACCGCGCCGGACGCGCCCCAGAGTGACTTTGGGATGTCACCGGCCACGTACAGCAACAGCACCATCGACTTCAAGGCGCTCTATCCCAAGCTGTCGACGCAAGT
>JAYSVL010000463.1:0-3888 GCA_043718595.1 Gemmatimonadaceae bacterium | reverse complement strand
TCAGACAGCGCCGAACCCGATGGTTGGAGCCGTCGTGGCCAGGGACGGCGTGATCGTCGGTGAAGGCTGGCATGCCAGGTTTGGCGACGCTCACGCTGAGGTAGTCGCCCTGCAAAATGCAGGTGATGCGGCGCATGGTGCGACGGTGTACGTCACCCTCGAGCCGTGTAATCACACGGGGAAGACACCACCGTGCGTCGACGCGATGCTGGCGGCCGGTGTGCATCGCGTGGTGTTTGCGACAGCTGATCCAACGCCCATTGCCGGTGGAGGCGCCGAACGCCTGCGCGCGCACGGCGTGATCGTGCAGGATGACGTGCTGCGAGACGCCGCGATGGAGCTCAACGCACCGTTCTTTTTTACGGCGCAACACACGCATCGTCCGTTTGTGACTCTCAAGCTTGCCCTGTCGATCGACGGCGCCATTGCCGACGCGACACGCGCGCGACGCTGGCTCACGGGCGATGATTCGCGCCGTGCGGTTCACGCGATGCGGCGTGATGCGGACGGCGTGGCGATTGGTATCCACACCGCGTTGGCCGACGATCCGCTGCTCACGGTGCGCGAGATAGAGCCACCGCGCGTGGCGCCGACCCGCATCGTTTTTGATCGCCGCGGTCGACTGCCGTCGGGCAGTGCGTTGGTGCGCACGGCGGCGCAGACGCCTTTGGTGGTGGTGATGTCACCGGCCGGAGCGCGAGAGGGCGCACGACTAGAACAGTCCGGTGCGCGCCTTGTGGTCGCCGACACGCTAGCTGATGCACTCAAACAGCTTCGGACGCTCGGCATCCGCCACCTGCTGGTTGAAGGTGGTGCAGAATTAGGTTCAGCCTTTCTCGACGCCGGATTTGTCGATCGTCTGGTTATCTTTCAGGCACCGGTGGTCCTCGGGGCTGGCGCGCTCTCGGCATTTGCGACGCTCTCTCGTGGCGGGGCTGATCGTACACGGCTCGTGCTGATCGGGCGACAGGCATGGGGCGTCGACGTGATGTCAACTTATGCGGTTAACGGAGACTGAAGGCTGGATGTTTACTGGGCTCGTCGATGACATCGGACGCATTCTCCGCATAACCGATTCATCGGTTGGTCGCGAGGTGCACGTGCAATGCGGCTACCGCGACCTCGCCGAGGGCGAGAGCATCGCGGTGAACGGTGCATGTCTCACCGTCCGTACGTTTGGCGAGAGCTCGGAAGGCACGTGGTTTTCCACCGCTGCGGTGACAACAACGCTCGAACGCACGACGATCGGCGCGTGGCGTGTGCACGATCGCGTCAACCTCGAACGCGCGTTACGACTTGGCGATCGGCTGGGGGGGCATCTGGTGCAGGGTCATGTTGACGGCGTTGCGGTTGTGCTCCGCACAGAACAACACGGCGATGCGTGGCTCATCGATTTGTCGTTGCCAGTCGCACTGCAACCGCTCATGGTGCTGCACGGATCGGTCGCGGTGAATGGCGTGAGCCTGACGGTGAATGCGCTGCTCGATGACGGCATTCAGTTGTCCATCATTGACTACACGCAGCACCGCACCACCCTCGGCGACCTCGTGCCGACAGACCGCGTCCACGTCGAGGCCGACATGCTGGCCAAGCATGTGGAACGCTTACTCGCACCGCAGCTCACACGCGTTGGTGCAGCATGACCACGCACGTTCACGGCAAGGAGCCAAGCATGAGCTTTGGAACTGTCGAGCAGGCCCTGGCGGACATCGCGGCTGGTCGATTCGTTGTCGTTGCCGATGACGAAGATCGGGAGAACGAAGGCGACTTGGTGTGTGCGGCCGAACTCGTCACGCCAGCCATGGTCAACTTCATGCTGGAAGCGAAAGGCATGATCTGTCTTGCCATCACGAACAGTTGGGCGGATCACCTTGCACTTGCGCCGCAGGTTGAGCAAAACACCGATGCCATGTCAACCGCGTTTACGGTTAGCATCGATGCGGCGGCGAAACACGGCGTAACGACGGGCATCAGCGCGTCGGATCGCGCAACCACGATTCGTGTTGCCGTCGATCCGAGTTCGACGCGAGCGGACCTTCGGCTGCCTGGTCACATTCATCCGCTGCGGGCACGTGACGGCGGCGTGTTGCAGCGCGTTGGTCATACGGAGGCGGCCGTCGATCTCGCGCGACTCGCCGGTCGTCGTCCAGCTGGCGTGATCTGTGAAATCCTCAATCGCGACGGCACCACCTCGCGTCGTCCACAATTAGAGGTCTTCGCGCAAACACACGGCCTGACCTTTATCACGATTGCACAACTGGTCGCCTACCGACTGCGCACGGATCGTTTGGTCCATCGGGTAGCGGAAGCGCGCTTGCCCACGGCATTTGGCGAGTGGCGCATCCTGGGCTACCGGAACGACGTAGACGCGCACGAGCACATCGCGTTGGTGCTTGGTGACGTGGAGAACGCCGCGCGCGTCCTGGTGCGCATGCACAGCAAATGTCTGACGGGCGACGTGTTCCATTCCAAACGCTGCGACTGCGGATGGCAGTTGGAAGAGGCGATGCGGATGATCCAGGCGGAAGGCAAAGGTGTCGTGGTCTATCTCGATCAGGAAGGACGCGGCATCGGGCTGCTCAACAAACTCAAGGCGTACGAGCTGCAAGATCGCGGCGCCGATACGGTCGAGGCCAACGAGCAGCTAGGCTTCAAGGATGATCTCCGCAACTACGGGATTGGCGCACAAATTCTGCTCGACCTGAGCTTGCAGTCTATCCGGGTGCTCACGAACAATCCGCGCAAGTTGGTGGGTCTGGCTGGCTATGGACTGACACTCGACGATAGTGTGCGGCTTGAGGCGCCCTCGACCGACGAGAACCATTCGTACCTCGAGACCAAGCGCACGAAGCTCGGCCACCTCTTCGCCATCTGAATGGCCGAGTTCATGGGCAAACCGCGCGGTGCAGGTCGCCGCATGTTGGTCGTCGCCAGTCGGTTCAATGAATCGATCACGATGCCCCTTGCCGAAGGGGCGGTGAGCGCGCTGGTGGAGCACGGCGTGCTCTTCGATGATATCGATGTGCTGTGGGTGCCGGGGGCGTGGGAACTGCCGATCGCCGCACGGCGCGCGCTCGGCACAGAACGCTACGATGCTGCCGTTGCTGTTGGCGCGGTGATTCGCGGTGAAACGCCACACTTCGACTTTGTCGCGGGCGAAACCGCGCGCGGATTGATGGCGCTGTCACGCGATTTTGACCTACCCGTCACGCTCGGCTTGTTGACGACCGATACGATGGCGCAAGCGCTGGCCCGCGCTGGCGGCGTACACGGCAACAAGGGCATTGATGCCGCGCTCGCGGCGCTTGAGCTGCTCGACCTCTTTGACCAGGTGTTGCCAAACGACGACGAGTCGGCGCAGTGACGACCGGCGATCTGCGCGACGAGACGTTCTGGGATGGTCCGACGCAAGAGCCGGTGCTGCGCCAGCGCGGTCGGCGTGGCGTTGCCAGTCGGGCAGAGCGCGTCGAGACGCGCGGACGGGCACGCGCGCTTCAGGCACTATATGCGGCCGATGTACGTGACTTGACCAAGCTCCGCCGCATCGCCACGCACGTGTTTGACGACCTCGGCGTGGCCGCTGATGAACGTGCATTTGCCTCAAAGATCGTTGCCACTGTGGCTGACCGTGCCGCAGAACTGGATCGCGCGCTGGCCGACGTGACGGCGAACTGGCGGCTTGAACGGCTCGGCGCGATCGAACGGAGCGTGTTGCGGTTAGCGGCAGCAGAGTTGGCGCGCAACGAGACACCGGTGAAGGTGGTGTTGCAGGAAGCGGTACGGCTTGCCGAACGTTATGGTACTGCGCGAAGCGCGCGTTTCGTAAACGGCGTGCTAGACGCGTACGCTCGGCGACTTGGACGACTGTGATCGCTGGGGCAGTGGAGG
>JAYSVL010000462.1:0-3894 GCA_043718595.1 Gemmatimonadaceae bacterium | reverse complement strand
AACGCAAGGCGACGTACACACGTGCGTCCGCCGCCTGGCGCTTCAGCGAAGACTTCCACGTGCCGGGCATCGACGAAGGCAAGCTGCGGGTGTCGTATGGCACGGCCGGTTTGCGTCCACCATTTGAAGCCCAGTACGAAGTGTTTTCCGTTGCCGGCGGAAGCCCATCCAAAGTGACGCTCGGCAATCCGAATCTGAGGCCCGCGCTCTCGAAAGAAACGGAAGCGGGTTTCAACCTCAACTTCGCCAAGAACTATACGATCGACTACAGCTACTCGGACAAGACCACCAGCGATCAAATTCTGCAGGTGCCGACGTCAGCGGCGACGGGGTATCGCAATACGTGGGTGAACGCAGCAACGCTGCGGGGCAACACGCACGAAGTCGCGTTCGGCGCGGTGCTCGCGTCCAACAAAGATTTCTTCTGGCGTCTCAACGTGACCGCCGACCGCACGCGATCAAAGATCACCAAGCTCAATGTCGGCCCGTTCCTCGTTGGCCCCGATGCGAACGACGGCAACACGCGCATCTTCCGCATCGCCGAAGGCCAGGTGTTTGGTATCATTTACGGATCAGACTGGATTCGCGATGCCACGCAGCTGGCGACCAACATCAAGAACGGCAAGCTCACCGGCACCGCCGCAGACTACTCGCTCAACGAACTGGGTTACTACGTCGCGAAGACGGCACTCGGCACTCCATTGGAGCGTCCGCTCAAGTACTTCGATTCGACCGGCACGTCGCTGCAACCGATCGGTGATGTTAATCCCGACTTCAGCCTCGGCTTGAACAACACCTGGAATTTCAAGGGGCTGTCGCTCAACAGTGTGTTCACGTGGCAAAAGGGCGGCAACATTTACAACTACACACGGCAGTGGCCGTACAATGAGTTGCGTGACGTGGACTTTGACCAGCGCAACGTGCCGGCTGGGCAGAAGAAGCCGCAAGGATTCTTTCAGGCGTTCTACAACAACTTTGACCCCAACAAGAAGTTCGTTGAAAACGGTGGGTTCATTCGCCTTCGGGAACTCGCGCTCAACTACCAGCTGCCAAAGTCGGTCGTGAAGTTCGCCAAACTCTCCACCTTCGAAACCGCTCGGCTGGGTATCGTCGGACGCAATCTGTGGACGTCAACCAAATACTCGGGCTATGACCCGGATGTGTCAGGTCCCGGCGGTGGCAATCCGTTTGGCTACAAGGTGGACTACTTCACCTATCCCGCATATCGCACGTTTACGCTCATGTTTGAACTCGGCTACTGACCTCTCGCCTTCACAGGAAGACACCCGATGCACATGCCTCGATTTCTGCGAGCACTCGGCGTCCTGGCGGCAGTGGCCGTTGCAGGATGCAGCTCGCTCGACATTGCTAACCCCAACGCACCGGACGCGAAGCGCGCGTTGTCCGATCCGGCGGCACTTGAAGCGGTCGCCGGTGGTACGCTTCGCACGTGGTTCCAAACGTACGATGGGTGCGAAGGAAACTGCGTCTTGGTGACGCAGGCACAAACTTTCTCCGCGTCATGGAATAACTGGAATATGAATTTCTATTCCAGTATTGACGCTGACGGCAAGCGACTGACCCGTCCTTGGCAGAACGACCCCGCAGCAGCGGGACGCACCAGTATCGAAGTGCCGTGGGTTGGCATGTACTCGGCCATCTCGTCGGCGACGGACGTACTGAAAGCGATTCGCGTCAACAAGCAAGTGATTAACAACGCGTCCGACACCAAGCGCGCCGAAACAATTTCGGAACTCATGCTTGGTGCCGGGCTTAGCTACATCGCGCTCAACTACGATAAGGGATACATCGTCGATGAACTCGCGGACCCGGCAACGCTCACTTATTCGAATCGCAAGCAGATCCGCGATGCGGCGGTGGCCAAACTGACGTCAGCGGCAACTCTGGCGAGAGCCAACACGTTCAACACCCCCGCGTCGTGGACGAACGGCGTGAGCTACTCGAACGTGCAGATCGCACAGATTGCGAACACGCTCGCGGCGATGACGCTTGCCTACTACGCTCGCACGGCCGCTGAAAATTCCGCAGTGAACTGGGCGCAAGTACTCGCGTTCACGGCGGCGGGCATGTCGAGCGGCACGCCGGTCGACTTTGTTTTCGTGGGCGACGGCTGTGTGTCGTGGTGTCACGAAATGCTGGTTTGGTTTGACGGCGTCGACGGTGGGCGCGTGCACACGCGTGTTGCCAACTTGCTGGACCCCGTCACGCAAAAGACGCCATATCCTGCCGGCGGAAACTCCCAGCCGAACTCCGCCGACAAACGCCTCGGCGATGGCTCGTTTGGTGACGCGTCGATCAGTGGCGGGTTTGGCACCGTGCCGAAAACAGCCAGAGGCGGCACTGATTTTCTCTGGTCGCGAGACGAGATTTTCCGTCCGAGTCGCGGGTCATACCATCAGTCCAACATCGGGCACATTCGGTACGACTTGAGCAAGAGTCAGGACCCGTCAGGCATCTACGGTGGATTTGGACCTGCACCGGTCGTTTCGGCTGGGCAGAGTGATCTGCTCTGGGCAGAGGCGCTGATTCGTACGGGTGGCGCACTCGGCACCGCGGCCACGCTGATCAACAAAACGCGCGTCACGCGTGGCGGATTGTCACCGGCGACCGCTGGTGACGGCGTGGCGGGCTTGACGGACAAGCTGGGTTACGAGATGGACATCGAGTTGCTTGGACTCGGGTCGTCGCCGTACTACTGGCGCCGCCGCACCGATGGGCTGCTGGCTGGCACACCGCGCGACATGCCCGTACCGGCCAAGGAACTTGGCGTGAAAGGCGAGCCACTGTACACGTGGGGCGGCGCGGGCGCGGCTAACTCCACACCCCCCTGACCACTCGCGAGCGAGCGCTCGTCATAGGGCAGTGACAGCGGGGCCGGGGAAACTCTCCGGCCCCGCTGGTGTTGTGGGATGGACGGCGGCAGCGCCGAGGGCATATTACACGCGTTGTTCGCTGCTCCACACGTTCACTAACAGAGGACATTTACATGCGCCATCAGTTGCGTTCCACCCTGGCACTCGCCTCGCTCCTGCTCATTCCGAGCATCACGCGGGCGCAGGCCATGGATCAGGAAGCGTCTCGCAAGATCGCGGGCGGTGGAATCTCGGTGCCGGGATGGGCGGGCACGATTGACGCCAAGGAAGTCAAGGCGGGTCAGGTGCTCGAGAACTCCAAGTTGTCGATGGATAAGAAGGTGTTGAAGGTGACCACCGGTCCGTCCGTGACGTATTGGAATCCCGCCAACAAGGCGAGTGGCAACTACACGGTGAAGGCGACGTTTTTTGAAGCAGACTACATGGGGCTTAACGATCATCCGCATCCGTACGGCATCGTGATCGGCGGTAACGATATGGGCACGGAGAACCAGAGCTTCCTGTACTGCGCAGCCTACGGCAACGGCAACTTCATTGTACGCGGGATGGGCCCGGCGCCGTTCCAGGCCAATGGCCGTGGCGAGGCGAATGCCGCGGTGCACAAAGCGGCGGGCAAGAATCAGCCAGTGACGCAAGAAATCGCCGTGTCGGTCAAGGGCGATAAGATCGAGTGCGCGATCAACGGCACGACGGTTGGCAGCTACGACAAAGCAACGCTCGTCACTGCGGGCAAGCTCAAGTCCACCGACGGTGTATACGGCATTCGCTTCGCTCATAACACGGAAGCGACCGTCACCGGCCTCACCATGACGAAGGACAAATAAGGAGCGCGCGGAGATGCTCGGCGGCGAGGAGCATCACGAGCAAGCGCTCAGAGTTCACGCGCACGCATAGGGGTCACGCGGAGCCGCGGAGAAAACAACTGGGATCACGCGGAGCCGCGGAGACGCGGAGAACTGCAGGTGTCACTCGGATGTCCGACGCCTCCACTTCTCTTCGA
>JAYSVL010000461.1:0-3900 GCA_043718595.1 Gemmatimonadaceae bacterium | reverse complement strand
TTGTGTTGCCGGGCACCACGAATGCGGATCATATCCTTCATGCCGTGAAAACTATCGGGCGCGCCGATTACATTCACCGTGCATGGCAGCTCACGTTGCAGATGATGATGCCGTAGGCAAAGCGTACGACGCCCGACTGGTGCGTCGGCTCATGCAGTACGTACGTCCCTACCGCGCGCTGGTTGGCGCGGCACTGCTGCTGATCGCGGTCGAGTCGGCTATGCAGTTGGCGGGTCCACTGCTCACGCGGTGGGTGATCGACCGCGTCTTTCCAAGTCGCGACGCGGCCCTTGCCGTCCGTGTGGCAATGATCTTTGCGCTGTTACTGCTCGTGCAGTTCGCGGCGGCCTTCGGCGAGACCTGGTGCACGAGTCTCCTGGGGCAGAGAGTAATGCGCGACCTGCGCGCGGAACTGTTCACGCGACTGCAGCGGTTACCCATTGCGTATTTCGACCGCACACCAGTTGGCCGCTTGATGACGCGCGTGACGAGCGACGTCGAAGCGCTCAACGAACTGTTTGCGTCGGGTGTCGTCGCTGGCCTGGGTGATTTGTTTACGTTGCTCACCATCAGCGTGGTGATGCTGGTGGTGGATTGGCGGCTCGCGCTCGCATCCTTCGCCGTCATTCCGCTCGTCATCCTCGCGTCACGCGTCTTTCAGTCGCGCGTGCGAACGATCTACCGCGACATTCGTGCACGCATTGCCCGTATGAACGCGTTCCTGAACGAACGATTGTCAGGCGTGCGCATCGTGCAACTGTTTGGCCGTGAGCGAGCCGAGGTCACCCAGTTCGATGTGCTCAATAACGCACACCTTGAGTCGCAGCTGCGTTCGATCACCGTATATGCGCTCTACTTTCCAGCGATCGAATTCCTGGCGACACTGGCGCTCGCCAGCCTGCTCGTTGCCAGCGGGTACCGTGTGGCAGACAGCACGCTCACCGTGGGGACCGTCGCGGCATTCCTGCAGTTGGTGCGCCGATTTTTTCAGCCGCTCCAAGATCTCTCCGAGAAGTACAACGTGTTGCAAGCGGCGATGGCGGCCTCGGAGCGCATCTTCGGATTGCTTGACACCGAAGAAGCGCCCGGACTCACCCCGACACCCGATCTCCGCCGTCGCGTCAACGCACTGCGACGTGCTGGCGTGACCATACGTTTCGAGGGTGTGTGGTTTGCCTATGCCCTCGGTGGTGTCAGCGAAGATGCGTCGCAGCGCGATGCTGTTCGGCACGATCAACCCGCACGGGCCGACGCACCACAGGAGAACGCGCCAGCAGCACAGGCGCCGCGCTGGGTGCTGCGTGATGTGAGTTTTGCCGCGGGACCGGGTCAGACGGTTGCACTGGTGGGACACACGGGTGCCGGCAAAACAACGATTGTCAATTTACTGTTGCGGTTCTACGAGCCACAGCGCGGCCGCATACTGCTCAACGACACAGATATTCGCGACATGCCCGTGGACGTGCTGCGCGCGCTCATTGGCTACGTGCAACAAGACATCTTCCTCTTCGCCGGTGATGTCGCCAGCAACTTGCGTCTTGGCAACGAGATTTCCGACGACGCCCTCGAAGTAGCGGCCGCGCGTGTCGGCGCAGACCGCGTGGTGCGGCGTTTGCCCGGCGGGTGGCGGCACGAGTTGGCGGAACGCGGTGCCAGCGTATCCGTTGGAGAGCGCCAGTTGCTCGCATTTGCACGCGCGATCGCCGCCGATCCCGCGCTGCTTATCCTCGATGAGGCGACCAGCGCCGTGGACTCCCAAATCGAGGCGGAGATTCAACGCGCCGTGGCTGAACTGATGTCGGGTCGCACCACGATTGCTATCGCACATCGGCTCAGTACCATCCTTGACGCCAACGAGATCTTGGTGCTGCACCACGGCGAAGTGACCGAGCGCGGCACCCACGCGGCGCTCATGAAAGGCTGCGGACTCTATGAACGGCTGTACCGTCTGCAGGTGGGAGAGGGGCTCACCGCACAATACGAAGCCAACGCCCCTTCTCCGCGACTCCGCGTGATCAACGCGCCCTCTCCGCGACTCCACGACTCCACGTGATCAACACGACCTCGGCGGTGCGCTTGCCAACCGAGGCAACCCTCGGGTAGCTTCGGATTCCCTAAGCTATCCTCTTCGGCCGAGTCACCCTACCAACGTGCAGCTATCTGTCGCCGCGGGCACCGACGTCGGGCGCATCCGTGCAGGCAATGAAGACAGCCTGTATGCGGACGCCGACCAGGAACGCGGACTGTTTATTGTCGCAGATGGTATGGGTGGTCATGCCGCTGGCGAGGTCGCCAGCGAGATGGCCGTTCAGATCGTCGCACGCGACATCGCGCCGGTTCGCGACCTGTCCGGACCGGACCCCCTGCTCCACATCGCGACGGCACTCAAGGCAGCGAATCGTGCGATCTATGAGCGCACGATCGTTGAGGCCGACAAGCAGGGCATGGGCACCACGGCGTCCTGCCTCGTCATGGGGCAAGGCCGGTGGATCATCGGCCATATCGGCGATTCGCGCATCTATCTCTTTCGCGAAGGGTCCCTGCGACAGGTCACGAAGGACCATTCCTACGTGCAGGAACAGGTGGATGCTGGCTTCCTCACACCGGAACAGGCGCGATATCACCCCTACAGCAATGTGATCACCCGATGTGTCGGGGCCAACGCCGATGTCGAAGCCGATGTGCTCAACGGCGAATTGCAGAATGGGGATGTGTTCGTGCTGGCGTCGGACGGACTGACGGGCATGGTGGAGGATCCGCAGCTGAAGAAGATCCTGGAGACCAGACAAACGCCCGGGCGGATGGTCGACGCCATGATCACTGAGGCGAATCGGCGTGGCGGTCTCGACAACATCACCGCCATCGTCGTACAGGTTGTGCAGGTGTACAGCGGTGTGTCGGGAACTACCGGAGAGACGCCCGCCGTATCGCGTGGCTGACTCGTCGGCGGACGATGCTGCGTCGGTCGGCGCTGTGTCGACGCTCTACCTGGGGAACATCCTGTACGCGGTGGAGCGGTGCGCGATGGCGCTCGACGCGGAAGACAAATCCGTGGACGCCGCCTTCTACCGCGCGATCGGTCGGAAGCTTGCCGAGGCGCACGGGCGCACGCGTAGCGATCCGCGCCGGTAGCGCGCCTAAGCGAGTAAGGCGCGCCCGTCGGCGATACGAGCCCGAACTTCGGACGCACTAAGGCGCAGCAGTTCACGCAACGGGCGTTCGGGAATCGGATACCGATTGGCCGTGAGCACAAGCAGACGTCGTGCACTGCGATAGAGCTCCTCGCTCAGCCTCGGCAAGTTGATGTCACCCTCCCAACCGGCGGCGGTCAGTTGTTCGACCCGACCATCGCGGCGAAGCAGCGGCAAATCCAGGCCGAGCATCTGCGTTTTGACGGGGTAGTCCAGCAGCAGCGCGCCTGGTGCCAACCCAAGCTCTGCAGCCATCGCGTCCTCAACTTGTCTCGTTAACGGGTAGTCGCTGGCAATCCACTCGCCCGCATCTGGGTCAAGCAGTGCCGCCGAACATTCGTACGACCGTTTGTGCAGTCGTCTCGTGCGCAGTCCGATCAGCAACGTTCGCGCGTCAGCGGGAAGGGCAGTGGTGTCGAGGTGTAACAGGAGGCCTTCGTCGGTGAATCGCGACACGTCATGTGCGAACACGACACCAGCGTCGAGTGACGTCGCAACGAGTCGCTTGTACATCGCGGTGGCGCTGCGCACGGCATGATGCCAGTACACATTGCGAAACATCTGGTACTTGGCAAAGAGCAGCGATTCCAGTGCGGAGAGCCCTTTCTCGTGCACACCGATGGTTGGCGCGCCGGACTCGGGATGTGGCACAATCACCAGTGAATTGAGCAGGCGATCGACGTCGATCTCACCGTATGGCACACCACAC
>JAYSVL010000047.1:0-2771 GCA_043718595.1 Gemmatimonadaceae bacterium | reverse complement strand
TGGCAAGTGATTCAGGAAATACAAAATGAGCACGGCGTGAAACCACCAGCTCACGCGCGACACGCGATGCGCGGTGTCTGGGGAAACGCCGTTAAATGCCGACGCGAGTAGCGACGAGATCACGTGACCGTCTGACGAGGCACCAGCGCGTATGTCCATCGCGAACATGAGCAGCAACGACACCATGAGTGCCGCAATCATGCTCAGAATGAAGACGGCATCCCCACCATGCACGGGGTCGCCGCGAAACCGTGCCGGCTTGATGACCAGTCGCCGATACAGGAGAAACGCGACGGGAATGAGTACGAACACCGCGAACAGTTCCTGCGACACGACATACGGCAGGTACAATAATCGCGGCAGGATCCAGTCATACGAAAAATTCGTGACGAATCCCTGGATCATGATTTCGAGCGTACCCAGTCCAAGTACACAAAAGCCCCAGAACACGAGTGCGTGCATCAATCCACCAATCGGGTCGCGCAGAATTTTTGTCTGTGCAATACCGATGGCGAGAAAGTTCTTTGTGCGAATGTCCGGGCTGTTCGTGCGATTCTCCGCACGGCCGATTTTCAGCCAACGAATCAGTCGTCGCGCGCTTTTGCTGAAGTATCCGAGCGCGACGACGAAGACAACAGCAAAAATGACGTTGGAAATGGCCATGCAGCGAACCTACGTGGGGGACGGTGCATCGACCAGTCGGCCGACGCAGACCACGGCGAAATCGGTGCGCGGTCTTCCCGCCGGCGTTACCCTTGCGCTTTGGCTTTCCTGATCGCGTCCGTGAGCACCGGCATCACCTCAAAGACGTCGCCGACGATCCCGTAGTCGGCCACCTTGAAGATCGGCGCATCCTTGTCTTTGTTGATCGCCACAATCGTCTTCGACGTGCGCATACCGGCCAGGTGTTGAATGGCACCCGAGATACCAACGGCGATGTAGAGATTGGGACTGACGTTGCGACCGGTCTGGCCGATTTGATCTGAATGCGGCCGCCACCCTTCATCCGTCACCGCACGCGTCGCGCCGACGGCAGCGTTACCGAACGCGTCGGCGAGATCTTCACACAACTTGAAGTTTTCGGGCGCCTTGAGTCCGCGACCGCCGGCCACAATCACTGGTGCGTCGCCGAGGTCAATTTTGCCCGTGTTTCCCTGGCGCAGTTCGGTCACGGTCACGCGAGATGCGGCGGGATCTGTTGCTGATGCCAGGCTGACTGTCTGCAGCGGACGCGCGTTGACGACAGGCTGCATCGCCGACGGACGAACTGACACGAGCGCCGGCGTGCCAGTCAGTGTAATGGTTGCAATGACCTTGCCGTTGTTCTGCGGATGCACACCAACAATGGCGTCGCCGCTGACTGAAAACGCCGTCACATCAGCAACAAGTCCGACGCGCAGCTTGGCCGCGATCCGTGGCGACAAATCACGCCCTTGCGCCGTGGCGCTAAACACCCCGTACCGATACGCACCGCCTCGCAACACACCGGCGAGTGTCGCGGCCAGCGCTTCCGGATTGTACAGCGCGAAGGCCGCATGCTCGATGATCTGCACTTGATCGGCGCCGTGCTGCGCGAGCGCCTCGGCGAGAGACTGCACACCGCTCGCGCCGGCCACTACGGCATGCACTGATCCGCCAGCCAGATCAGCGAGTTGACGAGCCGTCGTGACTGCTTCGAGTGCAACCTTGCGCAGTTCTCCACTTCGCGTTTCAGCAAACACCAAAACGTTGGCCATTGTTAGAGCACCTTCGCTTCAGTCTGAAGCAGTCGTACGAGTTCCGGGACAGCCGCTGAGCTATCGCCAAGAATGCGGCCTGCGGCGCGTTCCGGCGGGAGTTCCATGCGAGTGATAGTGGCGTGCGCGCTGCCAAACTGCGCCGGTCTGGTGTCGAGCGGTTTCTTTTTCGCCGCCATGATGCCCTTGAGTGACGGCAGACGTTCCTTATTCAAGCCGTCGTCGATCGTGAGTACAGCGGGCAGTGGAAACGTCACCACTTCAACCGCGCCGTCGAGCGCACGTTCGGCGGTGCCGCGACCGCTGGCGATATCGAGCTTGCAGACGTTGGTGACACAGGGAAGATCGAGTAGTTCGGCGACCATTGGTCCCGTCATCTGGTTCATGGAGTCGATGGCGATGCGACCAAACAGGATCAGATCGTAACCACCATCTTTGAGCTCGGCGGCGAGCGCTTGCGCGACGGCGAACCCATCGGCCGGTGCCGTACTCGCGGTCAGCAGTACGCCACGATCCGCGCCCATCGCCATCGTCTTGCGAATTTGTTCCTGCGCCGCGTCGACACCGAGCGAGATCACGACGACCTCGCCCGCATTGGCTTTTTCCTTGAGCTGCAACGCGGCTTCCACCGCCCACAAGTCGAAATCGTTGACGTCGTATTTGAGACCCGTCTCTTCGACGCGAGTCCCACCGGCGGCAATGGAAAACTTCACTTCCATGACCGGGACGCGCTTGATACACACGGCAATTTTCACCGCGAACGCTCCGTGCTGAATGGCTGAAAAAGGGCTGGCCTTGCAAGATAAACGGGCTACTTGAACGCCGCCAACCCGGTGATGGCCTGCCCCAGAATGAGCGAATGCACATCGTGCGTACCCTCGTAGGTGTAGACGCTCTCCAAATTGGCCATGTGACGCATCGCGCCATACTCGGCCAGAATGCCGTTGGCGCCCAGCAAACGCCGCGCCTCACGCGCAATGTTGGTCGCCATATCCACGTTGTTGCGCTTTGCCAGCGACACCTGCACCGGCGTGA
>JAYSVL010000460.1:0-12373 GCA_043718595.1 Gemmatimonadaceae bacterium | reverse complement strand
CGGCCAAGGCGGCGCGAACGACAATCTGTTTCTCACCAACGACTTCAGCTACGCGCCCACCAACGGTATGGAGGCAACGTTTAGCCGCAACAGCTTTATCGCCAATCGGGTGGTTGGCAATGATCATGGACTGTGGGGCGGGTACAGCTACGACTCACGCATCATCGGCAACTGCTTCGCGCAGAATCGCATCGGTGTTGCTATTGAACATGGTCAGTCCAATACCATCGGGGCGAATCACTTTGATGGTGACGGCACGGGGATTCGTTTGTGGGCGGACTCTATCGAACCGTCCGACTGGGGTTATCCCAAGCATCGCGATACAAAAAGCCGAGATTATCTCATTCGCGAGAACCGCTTTGGTGGTGTGGGCACCGTGTACAGCATCGCGAACACTGCACCACTCGACACCAACACCAATGTGCGCGCCGACACCGCGTCCACCGCATGTGATCCGCGACGACTCGCACCGACCACGGTGAACTGGAAACTGCCAAAGATTGACAACGAGCCGCTCCACTGGCCGAGTTCAGACGTTGCCAGTCGGGATCGGTCGGCGATCGTCGTGGATGCATGGGGGCCGTACGACTGGCGCGCACCACAACTCTGGCCGATTGACAGCACGCGCACGTTGCCGTTGCGGTTACGTGTGCTGGGGCCGCCGGGACGATGGCGGACGATCAGTTCGCATGGTGTAGCCGCGTTGTCGGAGCGCAATGGACGAAGCGGTGACACGATCACCATCACACCAATGCGCGGCACGGAGCACCATTGGTCGCTGACGCTCGAGTATGTGGGCGCGGCAACTGTGTCTCGTGACGGTGTGCGACGAGCGGCCGGAGTACCCGTACGATTCAGTTACGGACGTGACGAGCCTGTCGCGCGCTGGGACGTGCGATTTTTTGTCTGGACCGTCAGCACCGACCCGCGAGCACAATCCGACGCCTTCGCGGCGCTCCTGCGCAGCACACCGCTGCTTACGCGTAACGACACGCGACTCGACTATTTTTGGTCTCGCCCCACAATCAAAGATCTACCGCGAGCGCGGTTCGCACTGCAAGCAACAACAACCCTCACGCTCGGCGCTGGTGCACATACGCTGCGCACGTTGAGTGATGACATGGTGCGTGTCTGGGTCGATGACGCACTGGTGATTGACGACTGGACCCCGCACGACACACATCCCGCATACGCGACGATCACCGGTGGACGACACACGGTGCGTGTGCAGTACGCGCAGGTGGACGGATGGACGGAGCTACGACTGGATGTTCTGCGCGGCCGAGTGTCGCCGTCGATGGGCTCACCCGGCCCGCATTGAAGGCACCGAACACACGAGTGAGAGAGAAAAGCTCGTACCTCGAAACTGCCTTCCCCTCAGCTCCCAGCGTGCCGTTCTACGTTGCCGTTCTCAGTGTTTTTCAGAGCGGTTCAGGCCCGAACTGGACGCGCCCAAGTCCACGGGCTACGCTCCCACCATTCTTCAACCCGCGAGTACCCGATGTATCGCAACATGTATCGCCACGCGATCTGCCTGTCGCTCCTGGCCGTCCTGCCAACCATCGCCGCTGCTCAGCGAGGTGGCGCGCCGGGTGGGCAAGGCAACGCGCCAGTTCCGCCGCCACGATTTCAGTACATGGGCCCTGCGGTTGGTGGACGCATCGCCTCCGTGGCCGGCGTGCCGGGCGACACGATGACTTACTATATGGGCGCCGCGTCGGGTGGTATCTGGAAAACGACCGATGGTGCGCGCACGTTCACGCCGATCTTTGACGATCAACCCGTGCAGGCGATTGGTGCACTGGCCGTCGCGCCCTCCAACCCGCGCACCGTGTGGGCCGGCACTGGCGAAGCGTGGGCGATTCGCGACGCCGATGTGATGGGCGATGGCGTGTACAAATCGACCGACGCTGGCGCGACGTGGGCCAACATGGGTCTCAAGGACGTTGGCCGTATCGGCAAAATCATCGTCCATCCCACCAACCCCAACATTGTCTTCGTCTGTGCGCTGGGGCGCGCGACGGGTCCGCAAGAGGAGCGCGGTGTCTATCGCACGCGTGACGGCGGCACCAAGTGGGAGCGTGTGTTGTTTGTCGATCAGAACACCGGCTGTTCAGGTATCGCGATCGACGAAAGTGATCCCAAAGTGTTGTACGCCGGCACGTGGGAAGTAGTGATGCACACGTGGGCCATGTTCAGCGGTGGCCATGGCAGTGGCGTTTATGTGTCGCGCGACAGCGGGAGTACGTGGTCGCGCATCAACGACGCTGGATTGCCCAAGTCGCCGCTCGGCAAGATCGACGTGGCCGTCGCGCCGTCGAATTCGAAACGTGTGTACGCGCTCATTCAAACACCGGATCAAGGCTCGCTCTGGCGCTCTGATGACGGCGGCATCAAATGGCGTGTCGTCAGCTGGGACCGCAGCCTTATTGGACGCGCGGGTTACTACATCCGCGTCGCCGTGAATCCGCAAAACGATCTCGAAGTGTTAGTCGCCAACAGCAGCTTTCATCGTTCGCTTGATGGCGGTGAAACGTTTCCAATCACCAATGGTGGGTGCGGCGACTGTCACGACATCTGGATGGACGCGCGCAATCCCGCGCACTGGGTGGCGACCGGCGACGGCGGCGCCGGCATCACACGCAATCACGGTCAGACGTTTACGCAGTTCGCGTTGCCGATTGGCCAGATGTACCACGTGGCGATCGACGACCAGGCCCCGTACTGGATCTACAGCAATCGACAAGACGCGTCGACCATGCGGGGGCCGAGCAACCAACCAGCACAAATCGCGAACGTAGTGTTGCCGGGCGCGGCGGGCGCAGTAGCTGGTGGTGGACGCGGTGGTGGTGGTGGTGGTGGCGGTTTCGGCGGTGCCGGTGCCGCACCGACCGGTGCGTGGACCGCGCCACTTGGCGGATGTGAGTCGGGTTTCACGCTGCCAACACAGGGGAATCCCGATGTCGTGTGGGCGACATGCTACGGCAACACGGTCACACGATACGACGCGAAGCTTGGGCTCGCGAGGTCAGTGAGTCCGTGGATGCACACGCTCGACTCAGAACCCAACAAATCGAAGTACCGTTGCCATTGGACGCCGCCGCTGGCCATCGATCCGTTTGATGCCAACACCGTCTACTACGGCTGTCAGGTGATCTTCAAAACGTCGAATGGAGGGCAAGACTGGAGCGTGATCAGTCCGGATCTCTCCACCAATGATCCAACGCGCATTGTCAGTTCGGGCGGCATTATTGGCGACAATCTCGGCCAGTTCTATGGCGAAGTGGTGTTCGCGATCGCGCCGTCGGAAATCAAGAAGGGACTGATCTGGGCGGGTACGAACGATGGACAGCTGTGGTACACGGCAGACGGCGGCAAGAAGTGGAACAACGTATCGAAGAACGTGACGGGCATGCCAGCCTGGGGTACGATTCGCAAAATCGAACCGTCACGCTTTGACGCTGCCACCGCGTACGTGGTGGTGGACATGCACATGATGGACGATCGCAAACCGTACATCTACAAAACGAGCGATATGGGCAAGAGCTGGTCGCGCATCAGCGACGACTTGCCGCAGGATCATCCGCTGGCCCACGCCATGTCGCTCGCCGAAAACCCGAATCGCCGTGGCATGTTGTTCGCGGGCACGGGCAATGCGCTCTACTACTCGCTCAATGATGGAGCGAAGTGGACGGCACTCAAAGCTGGGTTGCCTGCGGCACCGGTGACGTGGATTGTGATGCCTAAACGTGAGCACGACGTCGTCGTGTCAACCTACGGACGCGGCCTGTACGTACTGCGCGACATCACGATGCTCGAGCAGTCGGACAAGGTCGTTGCCGATGCGGCGGTCCATGTGTATGAGCCGCGCATCGGTATTCGCGAGCCACGCAATGGGTCGCTCGACTTCAACTTCACACTCAAAGCGGCGCCGAAGGATTCACTCACCATGCAGGTGCTCGATTCATCTGGCACCGTGGTACGCACGATGCGCGCGATCGGTCGATCGGGACTCAATCGTGCGACGTGGGACTTTCGTTACGATGGGCCGACGCAGGTCGCCTTGCGCACCACGCCGCCTGACAACCCACGTATCTGGGACGAGCCACGCTTCAAGAAAGAGACGACACGACCGATTGTGCATTGGGGCATTCAGGGACCGCAGCGCACGGGACCGATTGCGGCACCGGGACGGTACACATTACGACTCGTGGTAGACAGCGCCGCTCACGCACAGGCATTTCGCATTGTAAAGGATCCAGTGATCGCGGCCAGCGACGCCGATCTTGTCGCCAACACGGCAGCGCAAACGCGTATTCGCGACGCCATCAACACCACGGCGGACATCGTCAATCGCGTAGAGATCATGCGCAAGCAGATCGAAGACCATCGCAAGTCCGACGTCCCTGACGCAACGGCGAAAGCGGCGCTCGCAGCCCTCGACGCAAAAATGTTGAACGTCGAGTTGCAACTGCTGACACGTTCCGACTTGCACAGCGACGACAAATGGTACGTCGAGCAGTACAAGATTTATCTCAATCTTCTGTGGCTGATGGGCGAAGTTGGTACCGGCGCGAGCGATGTGGCTGGCGGAGCAGACTTCCGACCAACTACCGCCTCAATGACCACACTCGGCGAGATGGAGCGGGATCTCGCCAAGGCCAAGTCGGACTTCACGCAGTTGATGGAGAAAGACGTGCCAGCGTTCAACGCCACAATGAACGGCAAACTCCCGTTGATCACGGACAAGCTGCCAGACAAGAAACCGGCACCAGCCATGGTGCCATAGTGTCTGCGACTCACCGATGACAACTGCGCAGCCGCTCGCGCTGCCTATCGCGGCCGCCGGTGATCGCACGTGGGTTGTCGTCCTCATCTCCGGGTTTCTCGGTTTGATGGTGGACGGCATGGATCTCATGTTCCTGTCCTACAGTTTGCCGAGCCTGATCAAAGAGTTTGGCATTTCAAAGGTGCAGGCGGGTTCGCTCGCCAGCGTCACGCTCATCGGCATGGCTGTCGGCGGGTTTATCGGTGGATGGGCAGCGGATCGCTACGGACGGGTGCGAGTGGTGGTCTGGACGATCATTGTGTTTTCGATCGGCACGGCTGGACTGAGTCTGACGCAGACGTATTGGCAGTTCGCCGCTCTGCGTTTTGTGTCCGCGCTGGGTCTCGGCTCCGAATACGTTGTCAGCAATACCCTGATGTCTGAATACGTGCCGACTGCGCGACGTACGACGGTGCTCGGCACGCTACAAGCTGGCTGGTCGGCCGGGTACGTCGTCGCCGCGTTGCTCGCTGGCGCGATCATTCCTGTATATGGATGGCGGCCGCTGTTCGCGATCGCTCTGGTCCCGGTGTTACTCGCCCTGTTCATTCGGCGCTACGTGCCCGAACCAGCAAGCTGGCAACGCGCCGTGCGCACGGTGAAACCAGGTGGCGCGAGTCAATGGCGTGTCATTCTCGGCACACCAGCCGCGCGACGGATGTTTGTGTTGTGGACAGTGACGTCGTGTTTTCTGCAGTTTGGCAACTATGGCGTGAACAACTGGCTGCCAACGTACCTGGTCTCCGAGCTCAACTTCAACTTCACGAAGATGACCGGCTACTTGGTGGGGAGCTACAGCGCAATGATTGTCGGCAAGATCGTCGCTGGGTATCTCGCCGATCATTTTGGTCGACGCTGGATTTTTGCCATCGGCGGCGTGGGCACGGCCATTTTTCTGCCCATCGTCGTGCTGCAGCACTCGCCCGGCAACATTGTCCTGCTGCTTACCGTATTTGGATTTCTCTACGGTATGCCGTACGGCGTGAACGCCACATACATGACAGAGAGCTTCCCCACCAAGGTGCGAGCGACCGCGGTGGGTGGCGCGTATAACATTGGACGTGTTGGTGCCGCAGTTGCGCCGCCGCTCATCGGCTTGATCGCCACGCACTATTCCATCGGGCTCGGCCTCATGGTTATGGGTGGTGCGTATCTGCTGACGGGTATGATTCCGGCGCTGTTCATTCGCGAAAAAGTCCACGACCCATCGGCTTCCTGATGCAATCGATGTCGCGCAATGCGCGTCAAGAATTCAGCGTGGCTTGCCTCGATTCCCCTCGCCCTGTCTCACCCCATGCTGTATTCGTTTCGTTTGATCCCGCTGGTCCTGTCCGGCGGTGCGCTCGCCGTGTCGTTGGTTGGGCCGATCGTACTCGGCGCGCAGACACCGGTACGCCTTGACGCTGCCGTTGCCGACTCGTTCTCGCGTGCCGCGCGCGCCCGGGCAAAGCCAACGGCTCGTGCACAACGTGTGACGACCGCACCCACAATTGACGGCAGGCTCGACGAGGAGATGTGGCGGAGTGGAACGCCGCTGACCGATTTTGTGCAGCGCGAACTGAACGAAGGGGTGCCGGCGTCAGAGCGCACCGAGGTGCGGCTGGCCACGGATGGACTCTACCTGTACGTGGGCGCGCGGATGTACGATCGTGAGCCGCAACTGATTGTGCCCGGTGAAAAGGTGCGCGATGGGCAGCTCGGCATAAGCGATCACATCGCCCTCATTTTCGATACTTATCATGACAGGCAGAATGGATTTGTTTTTGCGACCACTCCGGCCGGCATAGAATACGATGGGCAGGTAATCCGGGAAGGCGAGGGTGGCGGTGCGGCAACCGCGGGACAGAATCGCGCAATGGCTGGAGCGATGGGCGGGTTTAATGTGAACTGGGATGCGAGTTGGATGGTCGCGACGCATCTCGACTCGCTGGGGTGGACCGCCGAGTTTCGCATTCCATACTCGACGCTGCGTTACCAGTCGGGCAGTGCGGAACAAACGTGGGGGCTCAATGTGTCGCGCTCGATTCGACGCAAGAACGAGGAGTTGTACTGGTCGTTTATTCCGCGGCAGTTCAACCTGTATCGCTTGTCACTGGCCGGACAGCTTGCCGGCCTGACCGTGCCGACGCGACGCATTCAAACCATCACGCCGTACGTGTTGTCGTCTGGACAGCAGCGATGGTCGAATGGTGTTGCGACGAGATCAACGCCAACAGAATTTGGTGGCGAGATTAAGTACGGCGTGACGCCCGCGATGACCCTTGATCTCACGTACAACACCGACTTCGCGCAGGTCGAAGTTGATGACCAGCGCGTGAACCTGACGCGGTTCCCGATCTTCTTTCCCGAGAAGCGTCCGTTCTTCCTCGAGAATGCTGGTACGTTTTCCGCCGGCACGCCGCAGGCGGTGGATATGTTCTTCACGCGACGCATCGGGATCGCCAGCAACGGCACACCACAGCCGATCATTGGTGGCGGACGACTCTCGGGACGGATTGGCGGCACGACGGTCGGACTGTTGCAGATGGTCACCGATGCCACGGACGCGACGTCGTCGGGGCAATCATTCAGCGTGGCGCGCGCGACTCGTGAACTCTCCGCCCGTTCCCGCATTGGCGGGATGGTCGTGCAACGCCTCTCCACCAAGGATGGGGATGATGTTAATCGCACCTTTGCGCTCGACGGACGGGTCGGACTCGGACAAGCCTGGACCGGCGACTTCTGGACGGCCGGCACGACCACGCGCGGACGGGACGGCGACGCCAGCGCGTTCAGTGGGCGTATCGCGTATCAGACCAACGTCTGGAACCACAGTGCACGAATCGCTCAGGTGGGCGAAAGTTTCAATCCCGAAGTGGGATTTGTCAGCAGACCGGCAGGGTATCGGGCCTTCGACGTGAACGTGATGCGTTTGGTGCGACGGCCGCAGTGGAACTGGTTCAAGCAGTGGAACCCGCACGTCAGCATTCGCGGCTTTCATGGCCTCGATGATGGCTTCTTTCAGACCGGATACGCGCACATTGATCTCACCGAGATCGAGTTTGCGAACAGCACACGCTTTGGCCCCGAGTACAACATCTCGCATGAGGGGCTGCAGCAGCCGTTTACCATCTCGCCTGGTGTCGTGATTCCCGTGGGGTCGTATGACTGGGGCACCTTCGGCTTCGATTACACGACGGACCCGAGTGAGAACGTATCGGCCACCGGACGGTTTGACGTTGGCCAGTTTTGGACCGGGCGGCGCAGTGGCGGCAGCGGTACGGTGACGGTGCGCCGCGGGTCAACCATCTCCGGTTCGCTCACAGTAGACTATACGGACGCCCGCCTACCGCAGGGCAACTTTGTCAGCTCGCTGCAAGCGGTGCGCCTCAACTACTTCTTCACGCCCCGCGTGTTCGTGCAGACGCTCACCCAGTACAACAATCAGGCGCGGATCTTCTCGTCGAACGTGCGCTTTGGCTGGCTCAACACCGCCGGCACGGGGCTCTTCGTCGTGTTCAATGATGGACGCGAGGCCAACGGGTTCCTTGACTGGGTGCGGCCGCAGCAGCGCTCCGTGTTTGTGAAGTTCACGAGGCAGTTTGGCACCAGCGGGTAACAATCGATTGGACGGCGGTGGGCTTAGGGATACGAACGGAGCACCGCAAACTGCGGGGGGCTTGGCCCGATCACTGACGGATTTCGCGGATAGAAACGGATACCGCACCAGCAAAAATTAGACGCATCTGCTGTTTGTAGATCCGCTGCTATCCGCTGCATCCGCTCATATCGGGGCGCAGCCCCCAGTAGTTGCAGTTCAGCGAGTGGTCGTTACGGCACGAACGCTCTCGGTGCTGGCGGTGCGATCACGTGTGGTGATCCCTTGAGCAAGTCGTTGATCTTCGCCACCCGTGTTTGCATGATCGTGTCAAAGCGCGCGTTGGCGTCGTCACTCTCCGTGCGCAATTCGCCTGAACGCAGTAGCTCGCCTGCCGTTGGTGCCATCATCGGACGTGAGATCATGCCGGAGACGGTCTGTATTTCTTCACGCAGTCGCGGATACTGACGATAGCCAAGACCGGCGACCGGACGCACGAGGACCGAATCGCGGAAGTGTTTGAGGTCTTTGAGTGCCGCGTCGATCTCGGTCAGCGCCAGCGCCGCGTTGCGTGCACTGCTGTCGCGCGCGACAGATCGGAGCGTCGATTGCAACGCCGTCATCTGTCGTGATACGTCATCAATATTGGTGACCACACGGTTCACGCGTAACGCGATATCGTCCATGCGTCGCGCGGCGTCGTGTTGCGCGACCAATTGTGCGGCGGTCATGTCCGCGCGCGGGTCGAGCTGCACCGTGATATTGGTGCTGTAACGCTTGCCCTCCACGACCAGCGTCGCGACATACACGCCGGGCAAGACGAACGGTGCTCCGGCCGGTCCAAAACCTTCAAACTCAGGTGCCGCAGAGCTCTCAAGTGCCGCCGCCCGTCGTCGCGCACGCAACGCCGCGAGCGATGTGTCCACTGGCGCACCCGCGCCGGCCGCAGCTCCGGCGCCGCCACCACGGCCGCCGCCAGTACCCGGCGTGGCGTCATAGCGCAAATCCCAGCTCACGCGATTGATCCCCGCTTCGTCAGGCACACGATTCATGCGGCGCACGACACGACCATCCTTGTCGGCGATCGTCATGTTCACCGCGGTTGGAGGTTGCGCTTTGAGGAAATACGTGATCATCGCGCCGTCTGGCGGATTTGCGCCGCGATATGTTTTCTGCCCAAGGTTGCCATCTTTGTTCCACTGATTCCAGCGAATGGCCACCGGTGCCGGAAACACGGTCACGTCCGCGCTCATGGCTGTCCCAAGCTGCTGCCACGCGGTGATGTCATCCAGGATGTACAAGCCGCGGCCATGTGTCGCGAGCAGCAAGTCGTTCTCGCGCGGATGCACCTGAATGTCGCGCACGGGAACCGCCGGCAAGTCGCCGCGCAAACTCACCCAATGCGCGCCGCGATCCCACGTGGCCCACGCGCCCATTTCTGTGCCGAGGTAGAGCAAGTTGCGATTCTTCGGATCTTCGCGGATCACGTGCGTCCACGAGGCACTCACCGGTAAGTCGCCCGTGATCGACTTCCATGTCCTGCCGAAGTCCGTTGTCATGTACGCATAGGGCGCGTAGTCGTCGTCTTGATGATGGTCGGCCACGACATACGCCGTGCCGAGCTCAAAGTGCGACGCTTCGACGGTCGCGAGCCACGCCGCGGGTTTGAGCCCTGCGATGTTTTTGAACACGCTGCTCCACGTCTTGCCACCGTCGCGCGTCACCGAAACCACACCATCGTCACTCGACGTCCAAATGAGCATGGAATCAAGCGGTGACGGGCTGACAGACAACAGCGTGCTGTGAAACTCGGCGGCGGTGTTATCAACGACGATCGGCCCACCGGAGCTTTGCTGCTTGGCTGGATCGTTGGTGGTGAGATCGGGAGAAATCACCTGAAACGAATTGCCGTGATTAGTGCTACGGAACAACACGTTGCCGCCAAAATACGAGACGCCCGGATTCTGCGGCGACAGCGCGATCGGCGAGTTCCAGTTGAAGCGATACTTATGCCCGATCATTGCATCACCAACGGAGCCAACACGATTGGGATACGGGTAAATCGTTTTCTGTGTGCCGGTGCGTGTGTCGGTGATGTTGAGCATGCCGCCCTGGGCATCGGAATAAATGAGCCACGGTTGCGCGAGATCGGGTACGGTGAAGAACCCGTCGCCACCAGACACGGTGAACCAGTCACTTTTCAGAATGCCGCCAAAGAGACCGCGACTCGGTCCGCACCAGTTGCCGTTGTCCTGCAGTCCACCGCACGCCATGTACGGCTTCTGCATGTCGTAGTTGATGTGATAGAACTGCGTGAAGGCGAACGTGTTCACGACTTCCCATGTCTTTCCGGCGTCATAGCTCAACTGCCAGCCGCCGTCCGACCCTTCTACGATGCGTTTGGGGTTGATCGGGTCGATCCACATCGCCTGATGATCACCATGCACACCTTGTGCAATGGTGCGGAAATTCAAACCACCGTCTTCGGAGAGGTATAGCCCTCCAGCGAGCGCGTAGACGCGATTGGGGTTCATAGGGTCGACGCGCACATCGGCGTAGTAAAACGGACGAAAGTTGATGTTGGGATCGCGACTTACCGTACGCCAATGCGCACCGGCGTCGTCAGAGCGCCACAATTCGCCTTCCGTTTTTGTCTCGCTTATCACATAGACGATGTTCGGATCACTCGGTGCCACAGCGACACCAATGCGGTCCATGTCACCTTTGGGCAAACCGATGTCGCGATCTTTGCCCGAGAGGCGCTCCCACGTGTCGCCACCGTTCACCGATTTGTAGACGGCGGTGTTGCCACCGCCCGATTCCAGATGCCACGCCCAGCGCCGGTACGTGTACATGCCAGCGTAGAGAATGTTGGAGTTGGTTGCATCGGCGGAGATGTCCGAACACGCCGTTTGCGGATCGACAAACAGCACGCGCTTCCAGGTGGCGCCGCCGTCCGTTGTTCGAAACACGCCGCGTTCTTCGTTGGGCCCCCACTCGCGGCCAATGCCGCAGACAAAGACGATGTTGGGGTTGCGTGAGTCGACGAGGATGCGCGCGATCTTGTCGCTTTTCTCGAGCCCGATTTTGGTCCAGTGTTCGCCGGCGTCGACCGACTTGTACATGCCGTCGCCAATCGACGCGTTGTTGCGGGGATTGCCTTCGCCGGTGCCGACATAAATGATGTTCGGATCGGACGGCGCGATCGCAATCGCCCCAATCGACCCGACGCTTTGTTTGTCGAAGATCGGTTTGAACGTGGTACCGGCATTGGTCGTTTTGATGATGCCGCCGTTGGCACCGGCCACATAATAGGTGCTCGGATCACCGGGCACGCCGTGCACGGCCGAGATGCGCCCGGCGTTGTTGGCCGGGCCGACGGAGCGCCACTTGAGTCCGGCGATCGCATCAAGCATCGGATCGCGAACTTCCGTAGCTGCTGCCGGCGTCGTTGCCACCGCTCGTGCATCAGGAGTACGCGGGCGCGTCTGCGAGGTGGCGACGACGGGGAAGGCGAGGGCGGTCGCGGTGAACAGGGGCGCAACGAGCGTCGAGCGGAACATGGGGCAGGCTCTCCGAGGGAATCGGGGTGCGGCGGACAGGCGATGTGCAGGCGCCAAGACTGTGCGATCCTACGCTGCAGTCGCGCGCTCGGTAAGGTCAGGCGCGACGACAAGCGGTGGTTGCGGCCGATTCGGAGCGAGTACGATTGAAATTCCCTCCGCCACGTGTAGAGTCATCGCATGAGCCGTTCACGCGCGGGAATGTCACGTCGTCGCGACGGCTGCCACATCGCGCGCGCGAGTCGCGTCATCGCGACACTAATCGTGAGCATGTGTGCTGCACCAGTATTTGCGCAGCGAGCGACATCACCCGTTTCGCCGACGCCTTCGTCATCGGCCGTTACTTCCGGCGCTATGGCACGCATCGTCGGTGAAGCGTTTGACAGTGTTGCCATGCAACCGCTC
>JAYSVL010000459.1:0-3912 GCA_043718595.1 Gemmatimonadaceae bacterium | reverse complement strand
GCAAACATTCAGGCGCACATCGGTACCACGGCGCGCGAGATTGTCGCGGATTTTCCGGATGGCCTCGACTACCTGATTACGGGTGTCGGCACCGGTGGGCACATCACTGGCTGCAGCACAGTGCTCAAGCAACATTTTCCACGTATGCAAACGTTCGCTGTGGAGCCACTCAAGTCGGCCGTGATTAGTGGCGGGAGCCCAAGTCCACATCGTATTCAGGGCGTAGGGCCGGGTTTCATTCCCGCAAACTTGCATCGCGACACGCTGGACGGCGTGATCACCGTCACGGAAGAAGACGCGATGACGTTTACGCAGCGCGCGGCGCGCGAGGAGGGGATTTTTCTCGGGATTTCGAGTGGTGCGTCGCTGGCGGCCGTGTCGCAGAAGATTCCTGATATGGCGAGCGGTGCACGCGTACTCACGTTCTGCTACGATACCGGTGAACGGTACTTGTCGATTGACGGACTGTTCCCGGTGTGACCTATCATCTCTCGCTCGGGCAGGAGTACGAGACGCGGGACGCACGCGTGATGGTTGCGTTCTGATCGACGTGTCGGTCGCGCCAATGCTGCTTGCTGTCGGCGCACTGCTGATCGGATTGCTCTGTGGTGTGCTGCTGACGTGGGCGGTCCATCGGCGGCTGCTGGCGTCCGAAGTCGCACGCGCGCTGGCAGACGGTGAGGCGCGCGGTCGCGTGGACGAGGGTCGGTTGCGCGAAGCGTTAGCTCGTCATGAAGCCGAGGCCGAGTTGACGGTGCGGCATGGCAACGTTGCCGAACTGCTCTCCCCGATTCGTGACACGCTGGCGCGTTACGACGAGGTGTTGGGGCAGCTTGGTCGTGCACAGGCGCGCAGTGAAGGTGCCATTGGAGAACGACTTGATGCGGTGGCGTTAGCGGGTGAATCGCTCCGTCGCGAAACACAACAGTTGGCGCAAGCGCTGCGGTCACCAACAGTGCGTGGTCAATGGGGCGAGTTGCAATTGCGTCGTGTGTGCGAGTTGGCGGGGATGTTGGCGTACTGTGACTTTGATACCCAGGTCACGGTGCGCAATGACGACGGCATGCAGCGCCCTGACTTGGTCGTGCGCATGCCCGGTGGTCGTCGTCTCGTGGTTGATGCGAAGGCACCGATGGCCGCCTATCTCGAGGCGATTGGCGCCGTGGACGCAGACGTGCGACGCACGCGACTCGCCGAGCACGCGGCACACTTGCGTGGACATGTGCAACGCTTGTCTGCGAAGAAGTACTGGGCGCAGTTTGATGATGCGCCGGAGTTTGTTGTGCTCTTTCTGCCTGGCGAAGCCTTCTTCGCAGCCGCACTGGAGTCCGATCCGTCGCTGCTGGAAGCGGCGTTGACCGAGCGCGTGCTGGTGGCCACGCCGACCACGTTTATCGCGTTGCTGAAAGCGACGGCATTTGGCTGGCGTCAAGAGCATGTGGCCGAAGACGCGGCACGCATTGTCGCGCTGGGACGCGAGTTGCAAGAGCGACTGGTGACGTTTGACGCACAGCTCGGCGACGTTGGACGCGGACTGCAGCGTGCGGTGAGCGCATACAATCGCGCCGTGGGCGGCCTGGAGAGTCGTGTGCTGGTGACGGCACGCAAGCTGGGTGACCTTGGCGGGGACGGCGCACTGGATGCGCCGCCGCGTGTGGAGAAGTTGGTGCGGGGTGAGGAGGCGCTACAGGGACCCCAGTAGGTCGTCGATCGCTTTACGGTCTGCATCCTGCAACGGCTCCGCGCCATGAATCACGCGTTGCAGAATGTCCACCGCTTCCGCCGCTAAGTCGCCCGGATGTTTGCGATCCTTTGCAAAACGCACGATGTGTCCGAGCAAGATGGTTTCGAACGGCACGACCTCCGGTCCGTCGTCATCATCATCGTCGTCTGCGGCTTCTAGCGCCGCTTCATAGCTCGGCACACTCTTCTTCCACGGCTCTGACGCGTGCGCGTTCGCTTCCATCGCCGATTTTGGAATCAGCGCGAACAACCGGCACTGTAACCCCGGCGCTTCTTCGTAGGCGAAGAGGCCCAACGGAATCGGTCCTTCAAACAGATGCAGGTCGAGCAGGCGCTGAATCGCTTCGGCAGGCATCGCGCTCCGCGCGATCAGTCGCCCATCTATATATGCAGCGAGCGCAGACGAGTCGGGTGCCCGTGGGTCATCAAGCTGGACGACCAGCACCGGAACCGGCTCACGCGTGGTGACAAAGACCGCAGGTTTCGCGTCGCCGCCCTCCCCCTGCTGTGACGCGTCGTCATCAGTCGGCTCAAATTCGTCAGGCGGCATGCGGTGGTGTGGAGGAGTCGAGTGCGATGCGGCGCACGATGCAGCTCGTGCAGGTGGCACGTAAGAAGCCGGACCACGCACCCGAAAGTGCATCGTGTACGGTAGCGTCACGCACCCGAACCAACATCGTTGAGGTCGGTGCGATCAAACACTGCCCCCAGCCACACGATGACGGGCCACAGTTCGATGGCGAGGACGATACAGCCCAGCGCAGCGGCAAGCAGTATCGACCAGGTGCCGAGTGGTGAGTCAAATACACTGCTCAGCCACACCACCAACAGGCCAATCCCTACTGGAAACACAAGGGCGACGGCGGCCACCAACGTCGTGGCGCCCGTTGTCAACAAGTTTTGACCCATCGTCTCAAATCCGCGCGCCTCTGTACCGAGCCGTACCCATGCCGGAAACAACAGCGCCGCCGCATTCTGCACGGTAAACATCAACGCGTTGAACATCGGCACGGCAAGTGCAACACTCACCATCATGGGTAACGTCGCACCACTTGAGCGGAGCAACGACGGGTTCTGGACGACCATGACGCCCGGTACCACCATCAACGACCACACGGTGATCGAGTGCAGCGCCGTAACGCCCGCGATCTCCGCCGCGACAATGCGCGCGCCGGACAACGGCATTGTCTTGAGGATCGACAAGCGTTGCAGGTCGAGCCGCAAATCAAAGCGCATCCATAACGGGCCGAGAAACAACAACATCGCACCCCAGGCCACCGTCACGCCGAGAAACACGTCACCGGCACGCGTCGACGAGGAACGTGTTGCGATCGCCAGCACAACAAGGCCGCCGGTGAATAGGATCAGCTGCGTGCGCCACGATCCACCACGAATCGCCGCGGCAACATTCTTCCAGGCGATGGCAACTTCCGGTCGACCGCCGATCGACAACATCGGGATGCGCGCCAGCTTGCCACCGCGCGATCGAGTCTTGCCCAGTTGTGATGAGCGTACCCGCGACAATCGTTCAGCGCGAAGACGCGTGGCCTCAAGCGCTGCTTCTTCAAACGCGGTGTCGAGTCGCACCACCCACGCATAGTGCAGCAGCAGCACACCAACTGCGAACGGCAATGCGCGAATCCACGCACCGGCGTTGAGCATGAATGCCGGTGCGAGCAACGCGCGGGCAGGCCAGAGGGCGAACGACGGAATAGGTTGTTGCAGCGCGCGGACGATCGCCGTACCAGTCGCCCCAATGCCATCGGCGCTCGCGACTCGAAGTGCCGGCCACTGCATCGCCAGCCCAACCACCAACGCGCCGAGCAGTGACACAAACACGAGCAAGGGCAGGACACCGCGACGACGTCCCGCCTGTTCATGCTCCAGCGCGTTGGCGCGTACGATGGACGCGCCCAGTCGATGCAACGACAGCGTGGAGAAGATGATCCAGAGGGCAAGGCCACGTCGCCAGCCAGCGGCGCTGCCACCGCCACCGCGCAACAACACGGACCAAATCAGCGTGTTGATCAAAATCGCGAGTTGCGACCGGACCAGTTTCGCATGCACCAACGTGCGGCGCGACAGCGGCGCGGGAAACAGGAATTGCACTTCAGCCGGTGCAAAGGCGAGTGCACTGCGGTCGGAACCAAAGAGCCACCATCGTGCTGC
>JAYSVL010000458.1:0-3930 GCA_043718595.1 Gemmatimonadaceae bacterium | reverse complement strand
GGCGTCGCTGTCAAACATCCGGATCACGCGCGACACATCGGCATCTGCGCCAACCGCGTCATACGCGGCCGCGTCGCGATAGAGTTCGGCAGCACGGGTGGTCATGGGTACGACGGCGCCGTGTTCAGCGGCCAGACGCACCACTTGATCGATATCCTTACGAAAGGTGGACAGCGCGCCGATGCGCGGCGAGTCGATGCCATGCGCCATGCGTCGGCCGAATATCTGGAGTGGCAAGGAGTCGGCGAATCCGCCAGCGAGCGCGTCGGGCATGCGCGTCGCATCGATGCCAGCGGCGCGTGCAAAGGCCAGCATTTCCGCGATCACCAGCAGGTTGCAGCCAACGATCATCTGGTTGCAGCTCTTGGCCAACTGACCCGCACCGTGGCCGCCCATGTGCGTGACACGCTGCGAGAGCGCCTCGAACACCGGGCTCGCACGCGCGATATCGGCGGCGTCACCGCCGGCAAAGATGATGAGGCGTCCGGCGCGAGCTGCGGGCAGTCCACCCGATACGGGCGCGTCAATCCAACGCGCCAGTGTCTCGCGCTGCAAACGAGCGGCCATGCTCGCCGTCGCGTCGGGCGCGATGCTCGAGAAATCCACGACCAGCGTACCTGGGCGCAGCACGCTGCTGATGCCGTGGGTTCCGAAGACAACGTCTTCGACCGCGTTGGTATTGGTGAGGCACAGGCAAACGATGTCTGACTGTGCGGCAAGTGCACGCGCGGTGGGAGCACTCGTCGCACCCAGCGCGATAAGCGGTGCGGACTTTGCTGGCGTGCGGTTCCAGACGATAACCGAGAGGCGGCATTCGAGCAGTCGTTCGACCATGGGCGTACCGATGAGCCCTGTGCCGATAAAGCCAATTCGCGGTGCACTGTTCGTCGCGCTGAGTTCAGGCATACAGATGCAGTCCGTTGTCCATCCGAATGATCTCACCCGTCACACCAGGTGCCGCCGCCGCGAGAAAGAAAGCCAGGGCCGCGACTTCATCCACTTGCAGGAATCGCGGCAGTGCTTGCGTCTTGAGATAATGTGCTTCCACAGCCTCGAGTGTGGCGCTGTCCAGCACACGACTGGGCAAACCTCCGACCACGTAGCCCGGCGCGATGGCGTTCACGCGAATGTCCGGTGCGAGCGCACGCGCGAGCGAAAGGGTGAGCGTGCTGACGGCACCCTTGGACGCCGCGTACGCGACCGACGAACCGAGGCCGGCGGTGCCGGCGATGGATGACAAATTCACGACTGCCCCGCGTCCGCTGGCTGCGAGCGACTTGCGGCACGCCCGTATCATCTGGAAGGTGCCGATGAGATTCACATCGTACGTGCGGGTAAACTCACTGGCCGGAAGCGCATCGAGATCGGCGTGGGGAATGAAGCGTGTCGTACCCGCGCAATTGACCAGCGCATCGATGCGGTGAAAGTGCGTCGACATCGCGCCGGCGGCAGCGACGCAACGATCGTCGCGCGTGACGTCCAACAACAGGACCAGCGTCGTTGCACCGAGCGCCTGGCATTCGGCCTCGACCTGTTTGGCCCGCTCACGCGTGTCGTCATCAAGTGTACAAATGCCAACGTCCCAGCCGTTCTGCGCGAACGTGCGGGCGCACGCGGCGCCAATACCAGTAGCGGAACCGGTGATGAGACACACCGGGCGAGTAGGAGAGTCCATGGCCGAGAGGTTACGTCGGCGACGTGCGGATGTCGAGGCGCGGCACCCCCGATGTCTGTCACTGCGTCCTGTCAGCCTATCACGTGATCAGGCCGGGTCTCGGGTGCTACGGTTGTCCGCGCTGCCCCCGCGCGCACCACGGGGTTTCGCCGAACGTTGCTCACCACTCGGTGGCGACGGCGCTGGTCGTGCCTGCTCCGGACGGGGTTGCTCCCGACGTGGCTGCTCCTGACGAGGGACCGGCTGTTGACGTTCGCGGGGTGGTGCGTCGTTGCGTGGTGCGTCATTGCGTGGCTGAGCCGCGCGGCGCTCGTCCGGAGCGACGCTCATATCTCGCGCACGCGGTTCGTTGCGTCGTGGCTCGGGCGCAGACACCTGCGGTCTCGACGCGCCTGGTGGCGACTGACGAGGCGCAGCCCCTCGATCGGATCCGCCGTTGCGATAGCCGTCGGGTGTAGCCACCGGACGCTCGTCCCGTGGCTGCGCGGTGCGACCGGTACTACCGACCTCCGTTCGATCGCGATCCCCGTCGCGGCCACGTGCGCCATCGCGCCCATCACGCGAACCGTCACGCGAACCGTCACGCGAACCATCGCGCGAACCGTCACGGCGACTGTCGAAATACGTGTCCCGATGTACGCCCGCGTAACGATCGACGTTGCCGTAGTTGATCGGTCGACGATAAACGTCGCGGTTGACATACACGTTGCGGTAGCGCGAGTTCACATAGACGTTCGTGATCTGTATGAAGGGCCGCGAGCGCGCGCGCCATCCGCCACCGTACCCGTAGTACGCATCATTCCAGCCGTTGTAGTACACGCGACGCAGACCCCAATCGCAATCGTACGTCAGCCATCCGCCAATCGGAAATCCCATGCCGAAAGACCAGTACCGGGGACCGAATCCCACGCCGAATACTGGCTGCTGATAGATGACGATCGGATCGTACACGGGTACATAGATCACCCGCGGCTGCGCCGGTACGATGACGTAATTGTTTCCTTCGTTCACGACCTGCTGCTGCGGCGTCGACGCGAGATTGCCGTGCTGGGCCGCCATCGCCCGCATGCGTTGCACGGCGGCCATGACGTCGCTGGACTGATTCGCATACGCACGACCCAGTGTCGCCATCCAGTCAGACTTGGTGTCCATCATGTTGAGCGCCGACGCGTAATGCGCGACGGCCTTCACGCTGACATCCCACGATTGGTCGTCGATACCGGCGGTGCCGTTCGCGCGAACGTAGCGGGCCGCATCTTCAACCTGATCGGGAAATGTCGCAGCGACGAGCACCTGGGCGAGCAAGGCGTCGGGATACAAGGCGATTGGCCCGACAAGGTTATCGAGCTGGTTGGCGGAATATCGCGGCGTTTCGTCGGCGTACTCGGCTGGCGGCACGCGAGACTGCGCGAACGTCGAATTCGCCAACGTCAGGGTGGCGAGCGAGAGCGTGGTGAGCAGGGCGAACGGTCGACGGATCATTGTTGCCGCTCCGGCAAAGGACGGATGTGTGACTACCGACACCATCACCCGCATATTTCATACCCTATGACAAAGTATTGGACAGTAATGACTTAACAGCAATAGTAGCCATTGAGATTCCCCGATTGAGGACAACACACGCCCGCAGAGTGGACAGTCGTGCGCGATGCGGCGGTAGGCAGGGCTGGTGCCGGATTTGGCGCGGACTCACAATGCTTCCGCCAGTGTGACCTGCGCGCCGATGCCGTGACCAGACCGTGGTTCGTACGTGCCGCTCGCGGTGAGCTCCCACCCGGTCGGATCGGCCAGGTAGCGGCTAAGAATCGTGTCGAGTCGCCTGCGATGTTCCGCGCCTGGTACGGGCACCAGCAGTTCGACGCGACGACGCAAGTTTCGCGGCCGCAGGTCTGAGGAACCGATGAAGTACTGCGGGTCGCCGCCATTGGCGAATCGATAGATCCGCGAATGCTCCAGAAAACGTCCGACGACGGATACCACGCGAATGCCGTCCGAGCGCCCCGGCACACCCGGGCGCAGCGTGCAAATCCCTCGCACCACCAGGTTGATGCGCACGCCAGCCTGCGACGCGCGATAGAGCGCGCGCACGATCTCTGTGTCGGCGAGAGCGTTCACCTTAATGGTGATATCTGCCGGTCGGCCCTCGCGCGCATGCGCGATCTCGCGTTCGATGCACTGCAAGAGCGCCAGGAGCAGTTGATGAGGAGCAACCAACGCCCCCCGTGTGAGTCCGAGCGGCACCGGCGATGCGGACG
>JAYSVL010000457.1:0-12592 GCA_043718595.1 Gemmatimonadaceae bacterium | reverse complement strand
ACCCGGGTCCGGCCGCTCGTCTTTTCCGGTGTATATTTTGAGGCTATGCGAAAGAGTCTTCCATCTGCTCCACTTCCGGTGATACGGCAGCGCCAGGCCGACAAGACGCGATGGGCCCGCGTTGGCTGTGCGCGTTGGCGCGCGGCAGTCGCGGCATCAATGTTCGCGGCTCGCGTAGCGTCGGCGCAGGACGAAGCCGGGCGCTGTGCGACGCCGGACTCGATTGCGGTCCGCGGCAATGTTCGCATTGCCGAGGAAAAGATTCGGTCGGAAGGCGGTCTGGCGGCAAACAATCCCATGCCGTTTCCGGTATCGCAGCGGGCGATTAAGTCGCTTTACGCGCTGAACGAATTCGACGATGTCGAAATTCGCTGTGACGTGGAAAGTGTGCCTGGCAAGACGTTAGCTGTCTATGTCGTTCGTGAACGGGCACTGCTTGGCGACATCAGCGTTATTGGTCCGAAAGCGGTGTCCGAACGTTCGGTGCGCGACAAGATCGAGCTGCTGATTGGGCGACCGATCGATCCCCTGCAGGCCGCGCGGGCTCGCGCGAGGATCGACTCCGTATATGAGGCGGCGGGGTACTATCTCGCGACCGTGGTAATTGATTCTACCACTATGCCAGACGGGCGTATTGCGCTCACATATCGGATCAGCGAAGGGCGTCGACTGGCGATTGCGGGAATTGATATTCTCGGCAATACGAGCGTTAAGGAAGGCACGATTGTCGGTGCCATGAAGACCAAGCCCGAAGGCTTTTGGTTCTTCCGCAAAGGCGAGTTTGATGATGACAAGTACGTCGGCGATCTTGGCGAGCGGATTCCAGCGCTCTACTCGCGACTCGGATTTGTCGACATGCGCATCGTCAAGGACACGATGATGGTCGACCGGGATCGCGGTAAGGGACTCGTCCAGATCAATGTCGACGAGGGTCCGCGGTATCGCATTGGTACGTTCGAGATTGCTGGCAACCGTCGCTTCCCAACGGACGAGCTGAAGCGATTCTATCCCTTCGAAGGTAATGATCCCACGCTGACACAACGCGTGAAAGGCCTGCTGCGTCGTGAGGCCGCTGCGCCAGAAGGTGTGTTCGATCAAAAAAAGTGGGATGAGTCGCTCGAGAAGGTCAACGCGGCCTATCGCAACAACGGGTATTTGTACTCGCGCATCAATCCCGTTATCGACCGACGTGTCGGTCCAGATTCTCAGCCGATCGTCAACCTGCGATGGGAGATCGATGAGCGAAATCCGGCGATTGTCAATCGCATTGAGATTCTCGGCAACGACTACACATCGGATGACTGCATTCGTCGACAGATCTTTCTCGTGCCCGGCGGTGTGTTCAATCAGGAAGCGCTCGTGCGCAGCTATCAGAGCATTGGCAACCTGAATTTCTTCGAACAACCGATGCCCTTTCCCGATTATCGACCAATCAACGATCAAGGTGACGTTGATATCGTCTTTCGATTGAAGGAAAAGCGCACGGGCAGTATCAACTTTGGTGCGAGCGCCGGTCAGGGCAACGTTGGATTCGGTGGTTTTATTGGCGTGGAACAGCCCAACTTGTTTGGCAAGTGCAAGAAGGGTTCGCTCAACTGGCAGTACGGGCGCTTCTACAACGATTTCACCGCGACGTATACGGATCCCGCGTTGCGCGGTTCGCGTCTCTCTGGCGCGTTGAGTGCGTATCGCACGCAATCCCGTTTTGTGGTCGGCAACCTCGGACAGAACATTCGCACTGGCGCGCAGGTACGGGTTGGTATGCCGGTGCCTGGTTCGCTCTTTTCGACGGTCGCCGTGTCGTACAATGGCGAGTCGGCGTCGTTCACGTCGGGCACCCTGACGACGGGTTGCACGAGGAATTGTTTGCGTTCCAACCTTGGGGTGGAGTACACCTACGACACGCGGGCTGATATGCCGTTCGCGACCTCGGGCTCCCTGCGATCGGTGACTACCGACTTTAGCGGCGGGCCGCTGGGCGGCTCGGTGAATTTCCAGCGCATCACGGGAGAAATGCGAGCGTACGCACCGGTGCTGCAGTTAGGCGGATCGAATCCCAATTCGCAACCAATTAAGGTGGTCATGGGAATAACCGCCCGAACCGGTGCCTTGTTCGGCAATTCGGGGCCGTTCTTCTTCCAGCAGCAGTTCGCCGTGGGCGGCGTGCAGTTTGGGCAGTCCCTCCGCGGCTATCCCGAATTCTCCATAACGCCCAATGGGTTCAATTCGACCACGGATCAGTACCGCTCCGATCCCGCGTCCTTTGGCAATGCGTTCATGACGGTCACCGGCGACTTGGGACTACGGCTCAACCAGATGTTCTACGTGAACGTATTTAGCGATGCCGGCAACAACTGGGCGTCTGCGAGGCAGATCAATCCAACCCGCCTCTTCCGTTCGGCGGGCTTTGGGGTATCTACCGTGACGCCACTCGGGCCACTCGGGCTCGATCTGGCGTATGGCTTCGATCGCGTTGCGATCGATCCAATAACCCTCCGTGTCAGGCCAGACCCGAAGTGGCAGTTCCACTTCCGGCTTGGCAACCTTTTCTAGGGGATTCGTGATGCGTCTATCCGTTGCTGCCGGCGCGTGCGCGCTGCTCTTGGCGACTTCCTTCGCGGCGTCTGCACAGACACCGCAGAAGTTCGCGTTTATCAACTCGCAGTTACTGATGCAAACCGCGCCCGGCCGAGCTGAGGCCGAGTTGCAGTTTCAAAAGGACATGGAGGGATTTCGGGCACAGGTCGCAAAGCTCGGCGACTCGCTCAACGTCCTGCAGCAGGCGTACCAAAAGGAAGAGGTCTCGCTGTCGGTGGCCGCGAAAGAGCCCCGTCTCAAAGCGCTTCGCGAGAAGGAGGCCGAGTATCAGGACCGTGTCACCAAGCTCAACGAGCAAGCGCAGCAGCGTGAGGGCGAGTTGATGCAGCCCGTGATGGATCTCGTGCGCCGCGTGCTTGACGACGTGCGGACGGAGCGCGGGCTCTCGTTCATTTTCGACGTCGCTGCTGCTTCGGTGATCGTGTCGGTCGACAAGAATCTGGACATCACGGACGTCGTACAGACAAAGCTCCGTCTAATGGCGCCCAAGACTCCCCTCAAGGCGACCACGCCATTAAAACCGCCAACCGGCCCAACCGTGGCACCGGCGGGCGTGACGACAAAGAAGCCACCGACGACGTGAGTGCAGGGTCGGATCGGCGGGTGTCCAGCGGCGGTGATGGCGGACTAGCCCTCACCGCCGCTGCTATTGCGGTGCGAGTTGGTGGTCAGGTGATTGGTGATGGTGATGCCGTAGTGAGCGCGATAGCTCCCCTTGATCGTGCCGGACCCACCGATCTGAGTTTTCTCGCGCATGCGCGATACGCGACGTGGTTCACCAACTCGGCGGCCGGCGTGGTGCTGCTCTCGGCGCAGTTTATCGATGCGGTCGGTAGCCCGCGCACGCGGATCGTCGTGGACAGTCCGGCCAAGGCGATGGTGCAGATGCTGGCGCATTTTCGTCGGCCTGAACCACGGCCGACTGGAGTGCACCCCACCGCCATTGTTGCGCTGACGGCGGACATCGGACGCGACGTTGCGATCGAAGCGTACGCGGTCATCGGTGACGGTGTCTGCATCGGCGACGGGAGCTGGATTGGCGCGCATGCGGTGATCGGGGCCGGCACCATCATCGGGCGCGACGTGCGTGTGCATCCAGGCGCCGTGACGTATGCGTTCGTCGAATTGGGCGACCGCGTCACCCTGCATTCCGGCGCCCGAGTTGGACGCGATGGCTTCGGTTTCGTTCCAGGACCGAATGGCTCTGAGCGCGTCCCACACGTTGGTCGCTGCGTGCTCGAGCACGATGTGGAAGTCGGCGCGAATAGCTGCGTCGACCGCGGCAGCGTTGATGACACGATTATCGGCGCCGGCACGAAGCTCGACAACCTGGTGCACGTCGCGCATAACGTCCGCATCGGGCAGGGCTGCTTTCTTGCGGCCCAGGTGGGTATTGCCGGGTCGACGAGAATTGGCGACGGGGTGCAATTCGGCGGGCAAGCTGGCGCGGGGGGGCATGCCAACATCGGGAGCGGCGCCACGGTGGCGGCGCGCGCCGGCGCGATCGCCGACGTAGAGGCCGGAGAGACGGTGTCGGGATTTCCGGCGCGTCGCCATCGCGACCAACAACGGTCACTCGCCGCTCTCAACCGACTCGCGAAGATCATTCGGCCACTCGAACAGCTGGTCGACGATCGGGACGCGACGTGATCGCTACGGCGTCACGGGCACTGCCGTCCGGGTCGTCGTCGGGGCTGTCGACCGAACGTGCCACCATCGCCGAGGAGTCGACCGTGGAGGGCGTGGGACTGCACCTCGGGGAGCCGTGTCGGCTGGTATTTCGACCGGCATCATCCGGGAGTGGCATCGTCTTTCGTCGCTCCGATCGGCCTGACGCACCTGCCGTCTCCGCGCTGGTCAACGAGACCGTCGACGCTGAGCGTCGCACGCAGCTTGGGCATGGCGATGATGCGTTTCACACCGTGGAGCACGTGTTGGCGGCCGTTGGAGCGATGCAGCTTGACGATCTTGAGATCCTGATGGACGGCCCTGAGCCACCAATCATGGACGGAAGCGCAGCCCCATTTCTTGCGGCGCTCGAGGAGGCGGGCCGGGTGCCGAATGGTGGCCGACCGGAGTGGCTGGTCCTGCGTAAGGCGATTCGTGTTGTCGATGGGGAATCCGTCTACGAGGCGCGTCCGTCGATGCGGCTGACGGTTGCGGTCACGATTGACTTTGCGCACCCGCTGATCGGTCGGCAGGTGGGGCATTTCGCGGTCAGCACCGACGCATTTCGCCGCGAATTGGCCGCTGCACGCACCTTCGGATTCGTCCACGAGGTGCAGGGACTCCGCGCAAAAGGATTAATTCAAGGTGCAGATACGGCCAATGCCGTGGTGCTGGACGACACAGGCGTCGTCGACAACGTGCTGCGCTGGAACGACGAATTCGTGCGCCACAAAGCGCTCGATTGCGTCGGCGATCTCGTGCTGGCCGGCGCGCGTGTGCGCGCTCATATCGATGCATACAAACCAAGTCACCGCGGCACGATTGCTCTGGTGCGCGCGCTGGTGCAACACGCTGTCCGGGAGTCCGCTGTGTATACCATCGAAGATATCCTGCAAGTCTTGCCGCACCGATATCCGTTCTTGCTGGTGGATCGCATCCTGGAAATCGACGATGGGAAGCGCATCGTCGGTATCAAGAACGTGACGATCAACGAACCGTTCTTTCAGGGACATTTCCCTGGACATCCGATCATGCCAGGCGTCCTGATTGTCGAGTCGATGGCCCAGGTGGGGGGCATGTTGCTGATGCGGTCGATTGAGGATCCGTCGACGAAAGTGGTGTACTTCATGTCCCTCGACAATATCAAGTTCCGTCGCCCCGTTCGTCCGGGCGACCAACTCCGTCTCGAGGTTGCAGTGCTTCAGGTCCGCGGCTCGACCTGTCGGATGCGCGGCACCGCGAGCGTCGACGGTCAGGTCGCAGCGGAAGCGGAAATGGCGGCGATCATCCGCGATAAATGAGTTCGCACATTCATCCCACGGCGATCCTTGATGCGAGCGCGCACCTTGGCGCGGACGTTGTCATTGGTCCCTGGTGCATCGTCGGTCCGCAGTGTCGCATTGGTGATCGCACGGAACTCGCGGCCCGCGCGACGCTCGAATCGAACGTCGTGCTTGGTGCGCGCGTGCGGGTGGGCATCGGCGCCGTGCTTGGTGGTGACCCGCAAGACCTCAAGTATCGCGGCGAAGAAACGTGGGTCGAGATTGGTGATGATACGGTCGTGCGCGAGTATGCGACGATCAATCGAGGCACCGCGCATTCCATCACGACGTCGGTCGGGCGCGGCTGTTTCATCATGAGCTACGTTCACCTGGCGCACGACTGCCATGTTGGCGATCACGTCATCATTTCCAATGGCACGCAGCTCGCTGGTCATGTCACCGTCGATGATCGTGCGACTATCTCAGGCCTCTGCGCTGTGCATCAGTTCTCGCGCATTGGTCGCCACGCGTTCATCGGCGGGTGTTCGCGCGTTGCACAGGATGTGCCGCCCTTTGTGCGCGCATCCGGCAACCCGGTGAAACTGTTTGGCTTGAACTCCGTGGGCTTACGTCGGCATGGCTACGATGACGCCGTGTTGCGCGACCTGAAGCACGCGTATCGGTTGTGCTTTCGTTCCGATCTCAACCTGTCGCAAGGTGTCGAGCGGGCGCGGGCGGAAGTGGCGCCCATACCGGAGGTGCAGCAACTGCTCGACTTTATCGATGCGAGTCAGCGCGGAGTCGGCTTCTGAACGCGGCGTACGATCCACGCGACTTCTCGTCGCGTGACGCCCCGCGCGTCGGCGTAGTGGGCGCCGGGGGGCTTGGACAACACCACGTTCGCATCTTGCGGGATCTTGCGGGCGACCGATTCGCCGGATTCGTCGACGAGAATCCAGCGCGTGCGTCGCAGATCGCGAGTACACTCGGCGTCACGGCATTCGCGTCGCTTGATGCGCTGCTCGGGGAGGTCGACGCCCTCTCGATTGTGGTCCCGACCACGTCGCATCATGCAGTTGCCGCGCAGGCCATCAGGGCTGGCAAGCACGTGTTCGTGGAGAAGCCGTTCACGGTGACGCTCGCGGAAGCCGACGACCTGCTGGCATTGGCCCAACAAGGGGGTGTGATGCTCCAGGTAGGGCATGTGGAGCGCTTCAATCGCGCGGTGCGAGCGGCGATGCCGTTTGTTGATGGTCCACGGTTCATCGAAAGCGACCGGCTCGCGCCGTTCAATCCGCGAGGCTCAGACGTAGCCGTCGTGTTGGATCTTATGATTCACGATCTCGACCTCGTGCACACGCTGGTCGGCGCGCGCGTGCAAGACGTGCAGGCCATGGGCATGCCGGTGCTGACGCCGCAAGTGGACATCGCGAATGCCCGATTGACGTTCGCCAATGGCGCGGTGGCGAACATCACGGCGAGTCGTGTGTCACGGGAGCGGCTGCGCAAGCTTCGCATCTTTCAGCGCAACGGATATCTGTCCCTCGACCTCGCCGCAGGGAGCGGAGAGTTCTATCGATTGCGCGGTGACTTCGATCCGCTGCAACTCGCTCGCGCGCCACGCGCCCTTGAGGATTTCGTCGAGCGGGTTGAGTTGGAGGCGCCGGACGGCGAGCCGCTAGCGATGGAACTCGCACAGTTTCTTGGTGCCGCCGCTGGTCGCAATCCTGTCGCAGTTACGGGAGAGGAAGGACGTGAAGCACTCGACGCAGCGCTGCGCATTGTGAAGGCTATCGATGACGCACGGGCGGTGTTACGTGCTGGTGACGTACTCCGTGCGTGACATCTTGTTCGTCGTCGGCGAAGCGTCCGGTGATCTACATGCAGGCAAGGTGGCAGAGGCAATCGCGGCGCAACAGCCGGACGTCGCGATGGTCGGCATCGGCGGCGAATACATGCGGGCTGCTGGCGTCGAGCTGCTGGAGCATGTCGACCAGCTGGCGGTGATGGGCTTCGTGGAGGTTCTCGCGCATGTGCCGCGGCACTGGCAGTTGCTGCGCATGATTGAACGCCGGTTGGCGACGGGCCGAATTGGACTGGTGGTCCTGCTGGACTATCCGGGATTCAATGTTAAGGTTGGGGAACGCGCGAAGCGCGCCGGCGTTCCGGTGTTGTACTACATCACGCCGCAGGTGTGGGCCTGGGGCGCTGGCCGACTCCCGACGTTGGCGCGCGTGGTGACGAAGGCCGCATCGATCTTGCCCTTTGAACCACCGTTGCTGCGTGCGCATGGTATTGACGCGCAATTCGTTGGGCATCCGCTGCTAGACCGTGCGCTTAACCTGCCGTCACGAGCCGACGCCCGTGCGCAACTCGGCTTGCCACCTGACGGTGAAGTGCTCGCCGTCTTTCCGGGGAGTCGGCGCGCAGAGGTGTCTCGTCACCTTGCGCTCTTCGTCGAAACCGCGCGCGAACTGCAACGTCGTCGGCCGCTGCTTGAGGTCATCGTCAGTGTCGCACCGACCGTGCGCATTGCGCCCTCGGAGTGCCCGTTCCCGTTGGTACGCGGTGCGTCATTTCCCGTGCTCTGTGCATCGAACGCTGGGTTGCTCAAGAGCGGCACAACCACACTGGAAGCGGCGGTCGCGGGGTTGCCGCACGTCATCGGTTATCGCACCAACCCGATTACGGCCGCCATCGCGCGCCGAGTGATTACGATTCCGCACATCGGCCTGGTGAATGTCGTTGCACAGCGGGAAGTGTCTCGCGAATTCCTGCAGAACAACTTCCAGCCACACGTGGTTGCCGATGCGCTGGAACCACTCTTGCAAGACGGGAGCGTTGCACGGACCGCGGCGTTGCTTGGACTGGCTGGTGTTCGCGCCTCGCTTGGTACGCCCGGGGCTGCGCAACGCGTTGCGTCGATTGCGCTCGACATGCTGCAGTGATGGGCGACGAGCCGCGCGTGCCACGTCGCAATCCGCCCGTGACTGTCCCGCGCGGCGTTCAACTCGATCTGCGCACACGCATCATAGTGCGTCTGGGCTATTGGTTGCTACGTCTGCTCGGCGCAACATGGCGCGTTCGCGTGCACGGACGGTCAGCGTTGCTTGCGCGCACGCCGCAGGACGCACGCGTGGTCGTGACGCTGTGGCACGGCCAGCTGCTGCCGATCTTGTGGGCACACCGTCAACCGACGGCATCGATGGTCAGCGAGCACAAGGATGGGGAGATCATCGCGCAGGTGCTGGCACGTTTTGGATTTGCTGCGATCCGCGGTTCCAGCTCGCGCGGTGGTGCGCGCGCGCTGCTGGAAGCCGTTCGTGTGCTCAACAGCAGCGCGGATGTCGCGATCACGCCCGACGGACCGCGTGGCCCTCGGCACACGTTTGCACCGGGCGCACTCGCTGTCGCCGCTCGCGCAGGCGTGGCCATCGTCCCAATTGTTGCGTACGTTGACCGGATGTGGCGTCTGAACTCATGGGACGAATTTGAAATTCCCAAACCGTTCGCGCGCGTAACCATCGTGTATGGCACTCCGGTGCGTGTCGATGCCGCCGATCTGCGGATGCTGACGTCACACACGTCGATCTTCGCGGCGCGTATGATGGAAGAAACGGAGCGCGCCCTACAGATCGCGCGCGGTCATGCGCCGCTGCCAATCGCCCCATTCGCTGCGCAGGACGCGATGTCGTCTGCGGCGTCCAGCGTCGAATAACGACGATGTCGTTCAGGGCACGCATTGTCGGCATGGTCGAGCGCATGTGGGAGGGCGACGACGTGATTTCACGCGGCGCCCGTGCGATGCTGTGGCCGGCAGAACGTGCATTCGCTCTTGTGGTCGCGCGACGGAACGCGCGATTCGACGAACAAGGACCGGGGTCCGGTAACCTCGCTGCGCTTTCTGTGGGGAATCTCACGGTTGGGGGCACGGGAAAGACTCCGGTTGCCGCGTGGTGCGCTGAGCGATTGCGCGCGCTGGGAGCGCGACCGGCGATCGTGCTCCGAGGTTACGGCGACGACGAGTGGCGAGTGCATACGGTGCTCAATCCGCGAGCGCCTGTTATCGTGACGCCAGACCGTGTGGCCGGATTGGTTGTTGCACGCACGCGCGGATGTGACTGCGCGATAATGGACGATGCATTTCAGCATCGTCGCGCCGCGCGGACAGCCGACCTCGTGCTTTTGAGCGCAGATCGCTGGACGGGCCGCGTTCACCTCTTGCCTGCTGGCCCATATCGAGAACCCCTCGCATCGCTTCGGCGTGCCGACGTAGCCGTGATTACAAGCAAGGCCGCCGATCGTGAGCGCGTTGAGGCGCTGGTGCGCATGATCACAGACGCCGCGCCAGGTGTGCCGATCGTGTTGATACAGCTGCGCGCGGATACGCTGCGTCTCGCCGCGGCGTTGCCGCGAGACGGTGGCGCGAGACGAACATCGGCAGACCGCACGGGGATGTTGTCTCATCCAATCGCGTGGCTGCGCGGCCGCGCGATTGTCGCGGCAAGTGCGATTGGGGATCCGCGCGCCTTCGAAGCGCAGTTACAGGCGTCCGGAGCAGACGTCCGACAGTCACATCGTTTTGCTGACCACCACACGTTTGGTCGCCACGATGCCGCACTTATTGCGCGACGAATCGCCGGCGTCAGCGATGTAGTTTGTACCCTCAAGGACGCGGTCAAGCTGGCGCCACTTTGGCCTCGCGAAGCGCCGACCCTCTGGTATCTTTCCCAGACCGTGGTAGTTGACCGCGGCGGCGACGCAATCGACCGCGTGTTTGCGCGGGTGCTGGCGGCGCGCGACGCTGCCCCTCCTACACGCTGATCCGCCCCAACACTCGCTTATGCCTCTCGACCGTCGATCGAATTCAAGCACCATCTTCCAGCCGGACAAGGATCATTTTCTCGACGAAAAGAATCCGTTTGAGGCCATGATGTCGCGGTTCGATCGTGCGGCGGAGTTGCTCGACCTTGAACCTGGCATCTACAAGATTCTGCGGAATCCGGAAAAGCAGTTGATTGTCTCCGTGCCGGTGCAGCTCGACAACGGGGAAGTGGAGGTCTACACCGGTTATCGCGTGCTCTACAACACGTCACGCGGGCCAGCGAAAGGCGGTATCAGGTTTGACATGAATGTGTCGCTGGAAGAAGTCAAAGCGTTGGCAGCATGGATGACGTGGAAATGTGCCGTCGTCAACTTGCCGTTTGGCGGCGCGAAGGGTGGGGTGGTGTGCGACCCGTCAAAAATGAGCATTGGCGAATTGGAACGCGTGACGCGTCGCTATACGAAGGGCATCATCTCCCTTCTCGGGCCAGACACTGATGTTCCTGCACCCGACGTGAACACGAACGAGCGCGTCATGGCGTGGGTGATGGACACCTACTCAATGCACGTCGGTCGCACCGAGAATGCGGTGGTGACTGGTAAACCCGTGGAGATGGGTGGGTCACTGGGCCGACGCGAGGCCACCGGGCGTGGCTGTATGCTCGTCACCAAAGAAGCGATGCACCACCTTGGATTGGACATGAAGGGCGCGACCGTGGCGGTGCAGGGCTTCGGTAACGTGGGTTCCATCGCTGCGAAATTGCTCGCGCGCGAGGGCTGCAAGATTGTCGCTATTGGCGATCGCGACGGCGCGTTTCATAACGCGAAGGGCATTGATGTGCACGCGGCAATTGCGCACGCCGAAAAACATCGCACGCTCCGCGGCTTCGACGGCGCCGACGCGATTGAGACGGAAGCGCTGTTGACGATGGATGTCGACGTGTTGGTACCGGCAGCGCTCGAAAACGTGATCACCACCAAGAACGCGCCAGACATCCGCGCGAAGCTGATCTGCGAGGGCGCGAACGGACCTACCACCGCCGCCGCCGATCGCATCCTCGACGACAAGGGCATCTTCGTGATCCCGGACATTCTCGCGAACGCGGGTGGCGTCACCGTGTCGTACTTCGAGTGGGTGCAAGACCGCATGGGATACTTCTGGTCCGAAGATGACGTGAATGAACGGCTCGGCGGCATCATGACGCGAAGTTTTCAGGAAGTGCTGGCACTCGCGAAGCAACACGACGTGAACATGCGCACCGCCGCGTACATGGTGTCCATCAGTCGCGTCGCGACGGTGCATCGTTTGCGCGGGATATACGCCTGATCGCGACGACCTCGTGCGCGTGTCCCTGTATGTGGTCGGTCGGCCTCGTCACGCAGGGCTGGCCGACGCAATTCGTGAGTATGAAAGTCGCGCGGCGCGATATTGGCCCCTGGAGGTCGTCGAGGTGAAGGAAGAACCGGGTCGCGGACGGACGCCCGAGTACGTACGTGATCGCGAGGCGGTTCGACTGGCCGATCGCATTCCGGCCGACGTGCAGGTCGTGTCTTGTGATCCTGGTGGTGACGCGGTCGATTCCGGCCAGTTTGCTGCGTGGCTGACGGCCCTGCGCGACGGCGCACACAGTATCGCCTTCGTCATTGGCGGTGCACATGGCATCGGCGCATCCGTTCGTCAACGCGCGGTGAAGCGTCTGTCGCTCGCGCCGTGGACGTTGCCGCACGAACTCGCTCGATTGGTGCTCGCGGAACAACTGTATCGCGCGGGGACTATTGCTCGCGGCGAACCCTACCACAAATGACGATGACGCCAGACTTCGGCCGCGCGATCGTGCGCACGGCGCCGCTCGGCGGTAGCGTGTTGTCGCTGGCACTACAGGCCGATGCCGAGCATCAGTGGCTGGCGCCACGCCCAACTTCGGTTGCGGCATGGCGGGCACACGTCGACGCAACGCGCATAGCCGCGCGACAGCGTGACTGGTTGTCGCCACTGCTTCCGGCTTTCGCGCCGACAGGACTCGCCGCCGAGCGGCTCGCCCGTGCCGCGACAAGCGGCGTTGTTATCACGACCGGACAACAGCCCGGGTTGTTTGGGGGACCCGCGTACACCTGGAGCAAGGCCATGAGTGCGCTTGCGTTGGCCGATGAGCTGGAACGCGCGACTGGTGTTCCGGTTGCGCCTGTATTCTGGGCCGCGACTGATGACGCCGATTGGGCCGAAGCAGCGGTGACGTACG
>JAYSVL010000456.1:0-12608 GCA_043718595.1 Gemmatimonadaceae bacterium | reverse complement strand
CATAACGGCTGTCTCCGTGTTCGGTATAAGGCGTTCTTGACAAACACCTTATACCACGCGGGGCAGCCGTTATTCAATACGCTGGTGAGAAATGCGGGTTAGCGTGATCGGATCGCGCGACGCGATGCCAAACAGCAGTCCGTCAATAAAGCGCGACAGCATGAGCGAACCTACGACACCAGCAGCCAGTCCGAGCACGACCAGTAATCCTCCTTCTTTCAAAATCATCCCTGTGACTCGCGACGGTGCAGCACCGAGCGCCATACGGATACCGATCTCGTTCGTGCGCGCACTCACGTTGAACGCCATCACTGCAGCAATACCAATTGATGCAATCACCAACGCGAGAATGCCGAAACCGCCGAGCAACAGCGCGTTCAGTCGACGCGGCCCAACACTTTCGTCGCGCACGGCTTCGAGTGACATGACATGTTCGATTGGTTGATCCGGTGCGATGGAGCGCACGATGGCACGCGCTGCCGTCGACAACCCTGTCGGCTCGACTGTCGTGCGCACCACCAATCCTCCCGGCGGGAATTCAGCTTGCGCCACTGGAAGGAATGCGACGTTTAACGGTTTGGCATCGAGACCACCGTCTTTTGTATCGTTGACCACGCCGACCACAGTGCGCCAATCGCCCGACACGCCGATAAAACGCAGCACATCACCGGTCCAGGCGACTTTGCGACCAATCGGATCGAGCGTGGGGAACAAACGATCGGCCGTTGTCTTGTTGAGGATCACCACCTTGTCTGTCGACGGCCGGTCTGCCTGCGTAAACTCGCGCCCTTTGAGTAACGAAATGCCGGCCGCGCGAAAGTATCCGGGGTCGGCCGTGCGATATTCCGTTGACAATGGCGACGTGTTGTCGAGCGAAACTTCCTGCGCTTTCATCTCCAATAAAATCTGGCTCGCGCGCAACGGAATCGTGGATCCCAGACCAACCACCTCGACACCGGGCAGCGCAGTCAGCGCGCGTTGCATTTCTTCATAGCGTTGACCAGCCTTGGCAAAATCGGTGACGGCCGTGAAGTCGAGTGGCACTTCCATCGTCAGCACGTTCTTTGGATTGAGCCCAGGATCGACGGCGGCGAGACGTTGCATTGAGCGCACCAATAACCCGGCGCCAGACAACAACACAACCGACACCGCCACCTGCGTGATCACGAGCGCCTGCTGCAACCGCTTGCGACGTGCACTGCCGGTTGTCTTGACACTGCCCGCGGCGAGGCCCGCGCCCAAGGAGTGTTCGGCACCAACACGTGGCACAAATGACAACAACAACGCGATGATCACGGCTAGCAGAGCAGTAAACGCCAGCACGATCCAGTCGACATGAATTTCGTCAGCGCGTGGAGAGAAGCGCGCGACAAATCGTGACAACGTCCCCACACCGGCGATCGCCACGAGCAAGCCCAAGACCGCACCACCGCCAGCGAGCACAAGATTTTCCACCACCAACAGCTTGCGTATGCGTGACGTACCGGCGCCCAGCGCCGCACGCACGGTCATTTCGTGCTCGCGACGCACACCGCGCATGAGCGTCAGGTTGGCCACGTTGGCACACGCAATCACCAGCACGAGCGCCGCGACACCCATCAACATCCACAACAGCAGACGCACATCGCGTCCCAGAATTTCCTTGAATGGCGTGAGCTCGACGGTGTACCCCGCCGCCTTGTCGTACGATTCGGGATACTGCGCGTTCCGGCGTTGTGTGATGCCGTCAATTTCAAGGCGCGCCTGTTCGACGGCTGCACCCGGCGCCAATCGTGCGATCATCTCCGTCATGCGGTGTGTGCGTCCCTCCTCCATCAGCGCGCTCACGTGATGTTCACTGATCGACATGTTCATCAGCGCGTCGATCTTTCCTGGAAAAAACGGCGCCGGTTCGAGCACGCCGATCACTTCAACAGCGCGCTTGCCGATGCGCATGGTCTGCCCAACAATTTTTGCATCACCGCCGAAGTGCGCCAACCAATACGCGTTCGACAACAGAATCACTGGCGCAGCGCCCGCACCGTCATCGGCCGACGTGAATGGTCGTCCATGGATCGGTTTAAGTCCCATTACGCTCAAATAGTTTCCCGTCACCAGTCCAACGGGAATCTGCGAGGCGTCATTCGCTTCAATCAACGACAGCGTCAGCGGCGAGTACTCGGCGATCTGTTGCATCGTGCGCGATTGCGCGCGGAAGTCGTTGATCTCGGGCACCGAGAACGCGACGTTGGTCTGTCCCTGATTCACCGAATGGTGGCGCAGGTACATGAGTCGATCACCGTCGGCGTGCGGCAACGGGCGCAGAAACACACCACGGACGGCCGAAAAAATCGCCGTGTTGGCGCCGATGCCAAGGCCCAAGGTGAGCACGACCGCGATCGCAAAGCCTTTGGCGCGCGACAGCGAGCGGAGGACGTAGCGCAGGTCAAGCGACATCGGGAAACTCGCGAGGCACGGGGATCGCACAGCGCGGAATTGCGCTCTCCGAAAATGGCGCCGCGGCACCGGGCCGGACAGCCCGCATTGTCGGCACCGCCGCAGCGCTTGTGTGCCTGGCGAATTCAGCGGCGCAATCGCCGAATCAGATCACATTGCTGTCAGCCACCGCCCTGGCCATGCTCGTTAGCTCAGCACTTGTAGGCATTGCCACCAAGGGGCGTCACCCGGGTTGGGCTGGACTGCTTGGCGTGGCAGTCCTCACGTGGCTGGGGAGAGGCGGCGGCTTCGTCGGCTGACGACTGGCCAGACCGACGAACACCACGTAGGATGGGCCACGTGCGGCAGCCCGTTTGGCGTCCGCTCCTCACCTTTCTTCACGGGCTTTTCGATGCGCACGACCAGACTGTTTGCCGCGTTCGCTCAACGTCTTGCGCTCATTGCGGCGATCGTCGGTGCAGCCGCTGGGGCCATCGTGCCCCCAGCTACGCTTGCCGCGCAAACATTCGGCGGCACTCGGCTGCTGCGTACCCCCTCGGTCAGCGCGCAGCATATAACGTTTGCCTATGCAAACAATATCTGGACGGTTGAGCGCGCCGGTGGCGCTGCTCGTCGGCTGACAAGTTTTCAGGGACAGACACAAAACCCCAAACTGTCGCCCGATGGTAAGCTGATTGCGTTTAGCGCCGAGTACACGGGAAACACCGACGTGTACACCGTGCCTGTTGAAGGAGGACAACCGGCGCGACTCACCTGGCATCCTGGCGCCGATGTCGTGCAGGGTTGGACCCCAGATGGCAAATCGGTGGTGTTCACGTCGTCGCGCGCCACGTGGGCGGCGAATGGTCAGCCACGCTTCTGGACGATACCGATTGGCGGCGGCGTGGAAGCGGCGATGCCGATGCCACGCGCGAACCAGGGAAAGATTTCACCCGACGGCGGACGCGTCGCGTATCGCATGCCGTCGTCATGGGACGAGGAGCGTCGCAACTATCGCGGCGGACAAAACCGGCCCATCTGGATCCTTGATCTCAAGACCATGGCCGTCGACACCACGCCGTTTAGCGGCAGCAAAGAAATGGATCCGACATGGATTGGCGATGCGCTCTACTTCCTCTCCGATCGCGACGGTGTGTCGAACGTGTGGTCGTTTGATACGAAATCACGCAAGCTCGCACAGATCACGAAGTTCACCGACTTTGACGTCAAGTCATTGGACGCCGGCGCCGGCGTAGTGGTGTTTGAGCAAGCGGGGTATCTCCACGAATACGATCCGAAGTCATCACGCACCAAGACGCTCAACATCACAGCCGCTGGCGACTTCGCCTGGATGATGCCGCAGTGGAAGGATGTGTCGACGCGCACTACGAGTCTGGCACTTTCGTCCACTGGTAAGCGCGCAGCGGTGGAAGCACGCGGCGACATCTTTACGATTCCCGCCGAAAAGGGCGACGTGCGCAATCTCACCAACTCCGGTGCCTCCGCAGAGATCGCGCCCATCTGGTCGCCGGACGGTCGCTCGGTGGCGTACTTCAGCGACGAAAGCGGCGAGTACAAACTCGTCATCGCGCCACAAGAAGGGATCGGTGCGCCGCGCGAGATCGCGCTGCCGGAACCGAGTCGGCCATATGCACCGGCATGGTCGCCCGATGGCCGCAAGATCGCCTATCAGGACACGCACTTTCGCATCTGGCTGATGGATGTCGCGACGGGCCTCGCGAAAGTCGCCGACACTGATCCGTACTTCATGGGCGATCGCTCCATTGTGCCCGTGTGGAGTCCAGACTCGCGGTGGATCGCGTATCCCAAACGGCTCAAGTCGCTGTTACGCGGGATCTTTGTCTACAACGTGGACGCGGGCACCGTGAAGCAAGTGACCGACGGTCTCGCCGATGCGACGACGCCCGCCTGGGACGCGAGCGGTAAGTACTTGTGGTTTTTTGCCTCAACAAATTTCGGGCTCAATTCCTCATTGCTCGACATGTCCAAGTTTGATCGGCCCGACACGCGCGGATTGTATCTGGCCTTGCTGACCAAGACAGAACCGTCGCCACTCTTGCCCGAGAGCGATGACGAGGCGGCGCGAACCCGGGGCGACAGCACACGCGTGACACCGGACAGTGCACGCGGCGCGACCACCGGTGCGGCGACAGCACGCGCCGTCACGATTGACTTTGACAACATGCAGCAACGCATTGTGGCGGTGTCGAGCGTGGTGGAGCGTGACTATGCACAGTTGCGCGCCGGCCCTGCGGGCACCGTGTTCTTCGTCGAGCCCACAGCGGCCACGGGCACGGGCGGCGGCGGTGGTGCACAAGCGGGCGGCACCCTGCATCGGTTCCAGCTTTCCGCGCGTCGTGCTGCGCCATTTGCGCAGGGCATTGCTCAGTACGTGGTGAGTGCCGACGGTAAGAAACTGCTCTATCGCACCGGCGGTGCGCAGGGTGGTCTGTACTTGGTTGACGCTGATCGCGCCGTACCGACAGCGGGCTCAGGGCGTCTCAACGTAGTGCTGCGGTCATACATCGATCCGCGCGAAGAATTTGCGCAGATCTTTCACGAGGGATGGCGCAACGAGCGCAACAATCTGTATGTGCCAAACATGCACGGCAGCGATTGGGCCGCCATGAAGCGCATGTATGAACCGCTGTTGCCGTTTGTGATGCATCGCGCCGACTTGAACTACTTGATGGACAACATGGGCGCCGAAATCGCCATCGGACATTCCTATGTGCGCGGCGGTGACCTGCCCGATGTGCCCAACGGCACTGGTGGCCTGCTCGGCGCCGACTTCTCAGTGGAGAATGGCCGCTATCGCATCGCGAAAATCTACGACGCGGAGAGCTGGAATCCGGAGCTGCGCGCACCGCTGGCCACGCCCGGCGTCAACGTGAACGTCGGTGACTACATTCTGGCCATTAACGGAACCGCGTTGACAGCGCCGGACAACATGTATCGCCTGCTTGATGGGACGGCCAATCGACAAGTGGTGCTGACGGTGAATACGCAGGCCACCCTCACCGGCGCGCGACAGGTGACCGTGGTGCCGGTCGCCAATGAACAAGGGTTGCGCACGCGCGCGTGGGTGGAACGCAATCGTCGCATCGTCGATTCCATTTCCGGTGGCAAGATTGCGTACGTGTATCTGCCGAACACGGGCCAACCCGGATACACGAGCTTCAATCGCTACTACTTCGCGCAACAAGATCGCCTGGGCGTCGTCGTCGATGAACGCTACAACGGCGGCGGCTCGGCGGCCGATTACATCGTGGATCTGCTCGGCCGGGATTACGATGGGTACTTCAACAATCCGGTTGGCGATCGTTACCCGTACACGAGTCCGGCCAACGGCATCTGGGGCCCGAAGGTGATGATCATCAACGAGATGGCGGGATCCGGTGGTGACCTGATGCCGTACATGTTCAAGCGTCGGAAGCTCGGACCGCTGGTCGGCATGCGCACGTGGGGCGGATTGGTGGCCACCACCGACACGCCGCCGTTCGTCGACGGTGGTTCAATGATCGCGCCGCGTTTCGGATTCTTCTCGCGCGAAGGAAATTTCGCGGTGGAGAATGAAGGTGTGGCGCCGGATATCGAGGTTGAGAACTGGCCGAAAGACGCTGCGGCTGGTCGTGACATGCAGCTTGAGCGCGCCGTGGCCGAAGCGTTACGTTTGCTGGCGGCGAAGCCCAGTGATCGGCGAGCGACTGAGCCATCCGCGCCGACGTGGGGAAAGCGTGGGCGACCGCCTACTTCATAAGGATGCGAAGGGATCGTACACTTCTCACCACCACCTTCGGAGGTGCTATGAAGCGAGTCACAGGCATCGGCGGCATCTTCTTCAAGGCCAACGACGCGAAAGCCCTGCAGGCATGGTACAAGCAGCATCTGGGCGTTGATGTGCAAGTCTGGGGCGGTGCGGCGTTTCCGTGGACCGACGCCGAGGGCAAGCCGGTGGCCGGCACCACTGCGTGGTCGATCGTGTCGCAGGCGAGTACGCAGTTTGCGCCGAGCACGTCGCCGTTCATGGTCAACTATCGAGTTGACGACCTGCTCGCGTTGGTACAGGCCCTGAAGGACGAAGGGTGCAACGTGCTCGAGAAGATCGACGACTCCGAGTACGGGAAGTTTGGCTGGGTGATCGATCCCGAAGGAAACAAAGTCGAACTATGGCAACCACCGGCCGGCGAATGATCGGTCGTTCGTCAGCTGTCTGAATGAAGGTCGTGTGTGGACGACAATGGCCCCTATCGAGTGCGGCATACGCCCAGCCGCAAAGCCCAAGCGAACGTCAGCTACCGAACGCACCGTGCCACGCTTCCCTTCACCTCAGGCTCAACGTGCTTCTCCTCCGAGCTGCTCTCACGCTGTCCACGTTGCTGGCGACGGCGTCGCTTCACGCGCAGCCAGCGCGACAAGCCGTACTCGTCACCGGCGCGAGCTCCGGCATTGGTCGCAAAATCGCCGAAACCCTCGCGGCGCAGGGATACTTCGTCTACGCCGGTGCGCGTAAGCCGGGAGACATCGCGGCGCTCTCCCGTATTCCGAACATGCAGGGCGTCCGGCTTGATGTCACCGTGCCAGCCGACATCGCCGCCGCGGTCGAGACCGTGCGCAAAGGCGGGCGCGGGTTGTACGGTGTGGTGAACAACGCCGGTGTCGCGATCGTCGGTGCGTTGATGGATCAGGAGGAGAAGGAGTTGCAGGGCCTGATGGACGTCAACGTGTTTGGTCCGTGGCGCGTGACGAAAGCGTTCTCGCCCATGCTCATCGCCTCAAAGGGGCGCGTCGTCACCGTGTCGTCTATCTCCGGCATTCTGTCTGGCTCGTTCCTCGGCGCGTACAGTATGAGTAAACACGCCATCGAGGCCTTCGGTGATGCCTATGGCAACGAGATGGCCGGGCTTGGCGTGAGGTCGAGCTTGATCGAACCGGGCAACTACAAGTCCGAGATTGGTCGCAACACTATGGCACAGGTCGACGCGGCACTCGCGCGCGCGCAAGGCACGCCATTTGAAGCGCCGATGCGCAACATGAAAGTTGCGATGGGCAACTACGACAACTATCCAGAGCCCGATGCCGTCGCCAAGGCCGCGCTCGATGCGCTACGAAGCCCGACGCCCCAAAAGCGGTACATGGTGGTGCCGCAGGCGCGACAGGGGGAGAGTACCATTCGCAAGGCACTCGACGAACTGGTCGAGCTGAACGAGGGACATCAGTTCACATACGAGCGCGACACCCTGGTGAAGATGTTGGACGAAGCGCTGGCCAAGCTAAAGCGTCGCTCACCGTAGACACGCATGTCGTTACGCCCAACGGTACCCGCTCTTGACGAGCGGTAGCGTGCGAATGCGAACGCCGGTCGCAGCGAAAATCGCGTTGCACAGCGCCGGAACCACTGGCGGAAATGCAGGCTCGCCCAAGCCGGTGGGTGCGTACTCCGTACGCCGGAAGTGCACCTCAACCGCTGGTGCCTGATTCATCCGCAGCAGCGGGTACGACGAGAATGGGCCCTGCACAACGCGCCCTTTGTCGATGGTAATCTCTTGCGCCATCGCACCACCTAGGCCGTCAAGCACGGCACCCTGCACCTGTTGTTCGGCCCCACTCGGATTGATGATCTGACTGCCGATGTCGCCGGCCACCCACACCTTGTTCACTTTCACTGCCTTGTTGGCGTCGACACTCGCCTCCACCACTTCGGCGAAGTATCCGCGATGACTGTAGTGAAACGCCATTCCCATGCCGGTGCCTTTTGGCAGCGCACGTTTCCCCCATCCGGACTTCTCCGCCACGAGTTGTAGTACGCCACGAACACGCGCGGCGTCAAAATCTGGTGTCGGTGCAATGGGTGACGAGAGCACGTCAAGGCGAAACTGCAACGGATCTTTTCCTGCCGCGTACGCCAGCTCGTCAAGAAACGACTGCATCACAAAGGCCAGGGCGTTACTGCCCGGCGCGCGCAGCGGCCCTGTTGGTACGCCGAGCGGCATCAGTGACATGCCGGTCGCAAAATTCGGAATGAATCGCGCCGGAAATTCATTCGCTCCAAGACCGGCCGTTGATGCGGTGCGTTCACCATTGCCGTAGGTGACAAAGTGATTGCGCCAGGCCACCAGTTTACCGCCCGCGTCGACCGCACCCTTGAGGTAGTGAAATCCGCCCGGTCGGTAGAATCCGTGTTGCGTGTCGTCTTCACGCGGCCACAGCACCTTCACCGGCGCGCCGGTCTCTTTGGCGATCCATGCCGCCTCAAGCACAAAGTCGTGCGTGAACCGACGACCGAACGCGCCGCCGAGTCGCACCATGTTGACCGTGACGTCCGTGGCCGGAATACCGAGTGTTCGCGCCGCCGCCTGACGCGCACCTTCTGGATCCTGCGTTGGCGCCCACAACTCCAGCTTGCCGCGCTCAAACCGTGCCGTGCAATTCATCGGCTCCATCGTCGCGTGGTGCAAGAACGGATAGGCATAGTGCGCTTCTACCGTTTTCGCCCCAGCGGTAAACGCGCGTTCAACGTCGCCGTCTTCGCGAAGTTTGGTGCTCCATGGTTGCCTGGACAGCTCAGTCGCACGGCGCGCGAACTCCACACTGCTTTGCGACGCGGTCGGGCCTTCGTTCCACTCCACCTTGAGCTGCTGTTGCGCCGTGCGCGCTGCAGGCCATGTGTCGGCAACGATGGCCACGCCACTGAGCAGTCCGGAGAGATCGGAGCCACCTGCCACCACGAACGCGTGACGCACCGCAGGCATCGCGCGAATCTGCTCCAGATTTGCGCTCACCACCTTGCCACCGAACACCGGGCACTTCGCGAACACCGCGTACAGCATGCCCGGAATCTTCACGTCGATGCCGAACAGCGGCTTCCCGCGCACAATGGCACCGTTGTCGACGTTGCCGGTTGGCTTGCCAATGATCTTGTAGTCTGCCGCCGCTTTCAGTTTCACGGTCGCAAGATCGGGAACAGGTAGCGACGATGCTTTGTCGACAAGCTGTCCGTACGACAACGAACGTCCACTGGCACGGTGAAACACGCGCGCCGAGGCAGCGTTGCATTCACTGTCCGGAACATTCCATGTCTGCGCGGCGGCGGTGATGAGCAACTGCCGACCTGCGGCACCCACTTGTCGCATCGTCGTCCAGTTGCTCGGCGTCGCTCCACTGCCGCCCAGAAACTGTTGGCCGTATTTCGCTCGATCACCGTGGCCTTGCTCGATGACCACATCCTTCCAGTCGACTTCCAGCTCCTCGGCGATGAGCATCGGCAGCGTGGTCTTCATGCCCTGACCGGCGTCGGGATTCTTCGCGATAATCGTCACCAGACCCGCCGCAGTAATGCGAATGAACGCATTGGGCGTAAACACATCCGCGGTTGTGTCGTCGCGGAGCGCCTGCGATTCAGCGGCACCCGCGTTCCGCGAGTAGATGCCGAGGAAGAGTCCACCGCCAGCCAACGCACCAACACGCAGGAATGCGCGACGGTCTACGGCGGTCGTGTTTTTGCCTGAGGCGTCCATTAGCGGCGTGCCTCCGTTGGCGTGATGGGCGACGTTGTGCCCGCGGCCCGGTGGATACCTTCGCGAATGCGCAGGTACGTCGCACACCGACACAGATTGCCCGACATCGCGGTGTCGATTTGTGCGTCCGTTGGCTTTGGTGTTTTGGCGAGCAGCGCGGCCGCGGACATAATCTGACCAGCCTGACAGTAGCCGCACTGCGCGACGTCGACGTCTTCCCATGCTTTCTGCAGCGGATGCGTTCCGTCGGGCGACAAGCCTTCGATGGTAACGACCTCTGCGCCAGCGGCTCGCGACAGCGGCGTGGTGCAGGAACGCACCGCGTTTCCGTTGAGATGCACCGTGCAGGCACCGCACTGCGCGCGCCCACAGCCAAACTTCGTCCCAACGAGATCGAGCGAATCACGCAGCACCCAGAGGAGCGGCATGTCGGGTGACGCGTCGACGGTGACTGCGGTTCCGTTGACCTTGAGCTGGATTGGCATGGAGCACACTCCCTGTCGTGCTGTCGACTAACGAAGGCGGGCGCGGTTGCAAGCGACGTGCCATAATGTACGGCGGCGCTGGCTCGTTTGTTGTGCTTGTCGACGACGTAACTCCCTGCCAAAGAGGCGTGTATGAGACGCGTTCGCTTCTCTGTGGCCATGAGCCTTGATGGCTACATTGCCGGCCCGAACGGTGAGAGTGACTGGATTGTGATGGATCCAGAGATCGATTTCGGCGAGCTTATCAGCGCATTTGACACGGTGCTGCTTGGCCGGAAGACGTACGAGGCAACACGACGACGGGGCGCGGCTGGCGGCATGCCGGGCATGCAGTCCTATGTGTTCTCGCGCACGCTCCGACAGGCAGACTGCCCGGGGGTCACTCTCTCCGATACACCTACCGACACGATCGCATCACTCAAAGCGACGCTGGGGAAGGACATTTGGCTCTTCGGCGGCGGTCTGCTGTTCCGCAGCCTGCTCGAGCTCGGTCTGGTTGACGCTATCGAGGTTGCCGTCATCCCTGTGCTTCTCGGTGGCGGCTTGCCACTCTTGCCGCATCCGGCCAAGATTTCGAAGCTTACGCTCGTCAAACATCGCGTGTACGCGAAAACCGGTACAGTGTCACTCGAGTATGTGCGGAAGTAGTGGACCGAGTGCCAACGCGCAACGTCGTGCTGGTGTCCTACCGTAGAACCCACGCGGAGCCTCGCCATGTTCGAATCGTTGCGAATCGGGAGCGCTGCAGCATGCGTGCTCGTGACCAGCCTGCTGACATCTTCTCGCGCTGCTGATGTCGCCAGCGAGATCTCCTCCGTCGCTCGCGCGCCGCAGCTGGCATTTGCATCGCACCGTGACGGGAATTGGGAGATCTACCTCACCGATGCTGACGGTGCACAACAAACCCGTCTGACGCGACGTGATGCACAGGAACGCTTTCCGCTCTGGTCGCCCGATCAGTCGCAGATTGCGTTTGGTTCGCAGGTCAATGCTGATCACTGGGAGCTGTGGGTGATGCGCGCCGATGGCACCAATCCGCGGTTTCTCGCGACGCAGATCGTCGCCAAGGGACATCGTCAGTGGTCGCACGACGGAACGCGCATCGTCTTTGCTGCGACAATCGACGGTAACACGGAGATCTTGAGCGTCGACGTCGCATCAGGGCAGCGGACGCGGCTCACGGCATCGCCCGGCGACGACGCCAATCCCGCGTGGTCGCCAGATGATCGCCACATCGTGTTTTCGTCGACGCGCGACGGCAATGCGGAACTCCACACAATGCGCGCAAACGGATCACAACTGCGCCGATTAACCAACCACGCCGCACTTGACGGCAGTCCCGCATGGTCACCGGATGGCGCGTCGATTGCTTTCGTTTCTGCGCGTGACGGCGTGCGCGACGTGTACGTGGTGCGAGTCGACGACGGGCGCGTGGAACGCGTGACGAGCGGCGCGTATGCGACCAACGATGGAGTGGATTGGTCACCAAACGGTGCGTACCTCGCTGTGCAAACGGCCGAGCGCGACAACTACGACATCCAACTCGTGCGCATGACGGATCACGAGCGCCGCATTGTCGCTGGCTCAGCGAGCTATGACGGACAGTTCAGCTGGTCGCCGACGAGCGATCAACTCGCGTTCATTTCCGCGCGGGATGGCGTTGATGCCGTGTACGTGACGGATGTGGCGGGTAAGGTTCGTCGTCTCACCACGTCGTGGTCGCTCGATGCCATGTGGTCGCCGTGAGCGAGCGATAGCGCAACCCTCCGCGACGACACAGGAATGACACACGCCGATTCACACCTGACCATCCACGTGGCGGCCAGCCTCGACGGTTTTGTCGCGCGCAGTGATGCACGTGCACTACCGCATGCTCACAAGGCGCCGATTCCGGTGTACGTCTCCGGACGTCGATCGCGGTAGAACTGCCACACCTTGCGCACCTCGCGAATCTGATCGAGATCAATCACGGCGGTGATGAGTTCGTCCTGATCACGTGACGCCTGGGCGACGATCTGTCCTCGTGGATCGCAGAAGTAACTCTGACCGTAGAACTCGCCAATGCGCCACGGCGCTTCATAGCCCACACGATTGATTGCGCCGACGAAGTACGCGTTGGCTACCGCGTGTGCCGGCTGTTCGAGCTTCCACAAATATTCGGACAGCCCCG
>JAYSVL010000455.1:0-12665 GCA_043718595.1 Gemmatimonadaceae bacterium | reverse complement strand
CGACTTCAGCGCGCGGACTGCCAATAGCGTCGGTCAGTCCATACAGCGCCTTGTAGCCGACAAGATCGCCAATGTAGGGCGCTACCCACGGTGCGCATGTCTCAATGAACTGGTCGTCGTAGAGTTGCTCGAGATCTTCTTCGAGTACGGCCACTTGCGCGGCGATGACGTCAACCAGCGCGCGCAACGCGTTCGGCGTGCCACCAGCACCCTCGTCGTCACGCAGCCGATAGATGGAGGGCAGCAGTTCGAACAATCGCGTCGAGTCGAAGCTCATGGCATCTCTCCGGGTTCGATGGGATCCGCGGACAGCGTCAACAGTTCGGCGGCGAGCGTTTGTGTCAATGAACCCGCTTGTGGCAACGCGGCGGGCAAGGGCGCGATCAAGCCGTTGCCACCAACGTTGTCGGCGCGACGGAGCGTATCGACATCGACCGCGACGATGCCGACCGTACCTTGAATGGTGGCAATCACGTCGGACAACGCCACCGCCTGTCCGAATGCACGCGCGGCGAAACCGAACCGTGAGCGGAGCGTATCAACAACAGCCGCAGACACGAGCAGCTTGTCGTACAGCGGGTTGAACTTGAGCTTGAAGGTGGTGGTAAATACCGCGGCACGATAGCTGGCGATGCGCAGCGGCACGTAGGGGTCGCTTGCGTTGCGGATGGCGCTTGTTAGCAGGTCGATCACATCGTCGGACACAACCACACCGTCTGGTCCAGCCACGGTAATAAACACGCCACGACGTTCACCGTCCCAACTCCATGTCGCGAGCGACTTGGCGATACCGGCATAGCCGCGTGCGAAGTCTGCATAGTCCTGCAGGGACACCGCGCGATCCAGTGTGAGCACCGTGATCGGCGCATTCTCACTCGCCCCAGCGAGCGTTTCGGCGTTGTCACCACCGGTTGCCGGTTGCGGGTTCACGGCGCCTTTCAGACCGAGTGGTCGCGTGAGCAACGTTGATAGTTGTCCTGCGCGCACGTTGCCGTCGGCGCCGAGCCCTTTGCGGTACACCGCGCGAATGTTGTCACGTCCGGTTGGCAGTCGCGCGCCATGCACGCCATCGCCAAAGTGCACAACAGTGTTGGCTGCGTCATCACGCCGCGTGACAAACACACGCTCCGTCGCATCACGACCATAGAACGTCGGAGCCTCGGTCCACAGCACGTCGTTAACGCGAAGGCCAAGGGTTGACGCTGCACCGCTTGCCGACGTCGCGTTGCGCACAAAAGTGAGTGGCGACTGTCGGAGCGCGAGCCGTTGATACGGCACCGCCGCGTTGCCGGCACCAAGCACTTCGCCGACGGTCTCACCGTGTGTCGCGTGAGCCACGTTCCCGTGTACCACGACACTGTCCAGTTGATAGCTGTTGGTGAGTGCGGTCGTGAACGTAAGGCGCGTGTTCACACCCTCCTTCTCGACGCGATCAAGGACCAGCGCCTCGGACACAGCCTCGCCGTTGGATGCGCGATTGCCCACGATAAGCAACGTGCGCCCCGTCGGCAGGTCGCCAATGTTGCCGTCGATGGTGAGCGCGGTGACGTAGCCCGTAACGTGCGGTTCGATTGGTGCTTCGGCAAGCGGCAACAGGTCGCTCTGTGCGTAGACGGTGAGTCCGCGCACGGCGTTCTCGAACTGATCGATGTTCTCCCCAGACAGCGAGACGCGGGTGACTTTGCCGGTCAACCCGAATTCGGCGCGCGACGCAGTGGTCGCACTACTCACCCGATACAGTTCAACATGACGCGGCGTTGCGAGCACCATCCAACTGCCGTCCTGCACCGTTGGGTAGACGAGATCAAGATCGACTGTGGACTGCACGGAGAGCGTTGTTTCGAGCACACCGGTCGCGATCGCGGACGCACGCGTGCGCACGCTCGAGGCAATCTCCAGTGTGTTTCCAAAAGTGACGGCGACAAAGTCTGGCCAGTTCTTCTTCTGCTCAGCCGTCAAGTCGCTCGTCGCGCCAAGGTAGTTCTTCTTGAATTCGAGAGACATGGCTTTCCATTCGGCCGCGTTGTAGCCGAACGCAGAAGCGCGCACGCGCATGGCGTACGCCTGCGGTGCCGACGATGGTGCCGCGGCCGCGTCGGCACTGCCAAGACGCGCGCCTAGCGTGACGTGCGTCTGATTCGCCGCGAAGTCGGCGTGCACACGCGTGACGAAACGTGCATCCCAGTGCTCATCACTTGAACTGGCCTCGCGCTCCGGCCCAACGAGCAAGAGCACGTCGCCGATCTTGAGGTCGGTGGCATTACCGGCCAACCAGACGCTGCTCGACATATGCGCGGGATCTTGCGACACAGTGCGCTTTACGCGCATCGCATTCCATTCGGCGCGCGCTTCAATTTTCTCGACCGTCTCAAACGTCTGCGGCTTTTCGCCGTGACCCGGCACGCTCTGGACTTTGACGCCCACATCAATCGTGGCCACGCGTGGTGCGCCGGGTGCGTCATCCACAGTGAACGACAAGAGCGTGCCTGCGGCGACACCGGGTTTGAGTTCGTAGCCAATCAGTCGCGCAAGTTCGAGCACCGAGACACGCTCGGTCGCCGTGCGCAGGTACGACTCGTTCGCGATCCGTTCCTGATAGAACGTGAGCACGTCACCAACCACGGCGACCGCGTCAAGCAGGGCTATCGTGAAGTCATCATCAGCGCGCGTAGCGAGGTCTGCGAGTTCTGGATGTGCACCAGCCGATAGCGCAGACAGCAACGATTGTTTGAACTCGTGCCACGTTCCGCTGCGATAGGCAATCGCAGTGAGTCCTGGCCGATTGTAGACGGCACCCGGCGTGCTGGGCCCGGTGCCCGCGCAACACCCGCACGACGACAACTCGCGGAGACTTGGGTCGCGTGGCGAAGTCATTTGCCACCCGCAACGTCTAGGCGAAATACACCGCGATCAGGGAAACTCGCGCTGTTTTCCAGCTGCGCGATTTCCAGTCGACCAAACGTCAGGACACCATCAATCAGCGGCCTTGGATCGGGCGTGCCTTGCCGGCGAAAGACGGTGATGGCTACCGTCTCCACGCCATCAACCGCGTGTGCAGCGGCGAACAACGTAGACAAATACACCGACTGCCCGAACGTGAAGTGATCAGGATGGAAGACGCCTTTGACGCCGTTGTCTCGCGTGTGACTGCTAAACACTTCAAGCAGCGCGCGCTTCACATCGGCGCGGAAGTACGAACGTTTCGCGCACACTTGCATGCGAATCTCGATTGGCACGTAGCGTGGCGTATCGATCGCGAGATCGTGACCGGCCATGCGATACCGCTCGAGTTGCGTGGCCAACGGTGGACTCAGCTCGGCGTCCGGATTCGCGCTCGCGAACGGGTCGACGGTCACAAACACCGTGCGCCAACTGCCCGTCCAGCGGAACGTGGCCGCCGCATCCTGCACTTGGCTGTGACGTTCGGCCATTGTTGCATAGTCTTCAGCGGTCACGGCGCGTTCCTGCGTGCGAAACGCCACCGGCGCGAACCGCCGCACATCATCAACTGTTTCAGCATCCACGCCACCCAATGCCGACAGTGGATTCCGCACATGGTCGATGCCCGCCGTCACCGTGGTGGCGATGTGTGCGATCGCGTCGGCACCCACGTTACCACGCAGTCCGTTCCCCACGCGATAATGCGCAACAAATCGCGCGCCGGCAACGGGCCGCATCCCGTTCGTGCCGTCACCAAAACGCAGTCGCGCCGTGCCGTCCGCTTCCACTTCCGCGACAAAGTCACGCGCCGACGCACCAGAATTGAGCAGATCGCGTCGCACGTCCCAGCGAGTGAGTGCGGCGTCACTCTGCAGGTAGATCGCCGGTAACGCGGAACCTATCTCGCCCTCGTGCAACGCATGCGCGGAAGCACTGCTGTCGAAGGGCACCGCTGCCGTGAGCGGACGTCGCGCGAGCTGCGGACGAAAACGTACGGGGATGGTGTCGCGCGCATGGTCGTCACAACCACAGGTCACTGATGCTGGCCGTTGCATCGTGGATGCGGGCACTGCGGCGGCGATGGGTTCCACAATGCTGACACCATGGTCAACCGGCACGATGTTGCCGAGAGCCGTACTGACAACGATAGGCACGTTGCGGCCGCTGCTGTCACTCACGGTTGCTGAGACGCACAGGGCAAATGGCAGTGCGTCGGCAGCACTCCACTCAATGTTCGTCACGTCTACGGCGGCGTTGGTCGGTGGCGTCGCGAATCGTCCACCGAGTGGATCCGTCGTCACACGCACGTTCGTCAGGCGCACGGCAGCGCGATGTGTAGGGTCTGCATCACCTGCTTTCCCAGTCTGAGGTCCGCGTATTTCCTCGAAGATGAGGACATCGCCAGCACGCAGTGCGTCGAGCTTTCCGGTAAGCGCTGCTTTTGTTGCGCCGCGTGGCAGGCAGCACTCGCTGGCGCCCCATGTATAGAAGAAAATGGTGTTATGCTGTGGAAAGAGTGTCACGTCAACCAGCGACTCAAATACTTCCGGACGTTGTGTTGCCAGTACGTCATCACCGTGCGCGATGTCGAGCACAGGCGCTGCGGCGACGCGACTGAAGAACTTTGTCGTTGCACCGGTAATGGCATTGGCGCGCGGCAGGGCGACACCGGTTGGCGGTGCGGTGCTGTCAAGAGCGACATGCACCCACGTGCGTGCGTTGCATCCGTCGTGCATGGGATAGTCCACCAGTCGCGCGTGTCGTCGCACCGACACCCGTTTGCGCGCGGTGCCGAGATACGCTTCTGTGGCAATCGCGTCCTGTCGATAGGCGAGATAGTCGGCAACGTAGGCCACGAGCTCCACCAGCGTCATGCCGAGGTCGGCGGCGTGTCGTTCGCGCCATTCCGGACTGAGCGTCGCGATGCGATCGAGCATCAATCGTCGAAAGGTCGCGTAGTCGCGCGTCGCGTAGTCAATGTCGAGACTTGGGCGCTCGGCGGGCGGGCACTCGCACGTGGTCGCGCAGTCAAATTCGCTCGGACAATCGGCGCGAAACGAGAAGTCAATCGCCGAAAGCATGGGGTCAAACGACGTGGGCGGATCTGCGGTGTCGGCGTTTGCGACAATCGACAGGCGATACGTCGAACCGTCACCGCGCGCGGTGCAGCGCAACGTGATCGTCTTCGCCGCCGTCGACAGGATGGTCACGCCGATGTTGCGACTGTCCGCGCGCTCGCCCCCGTCAATGCGAATCGTCGCCGGTGCGAGCGCCGCGATGTGTGTCGGTGTGAGTGTATTGACAAACACCACGGTGAGCCGACGTTGCCACAACAACCGGTCACGCTCACTCGGCGGCAACGCGGCGAAGAGCGCGGCTTCCGTCGGCGTCAGGTCCGCGGGCAGCAGATCACTGACTTCGAGAAAATCGATGCCGTTGAGCAGCGGCGTGGCCTGTAGTGCCGCGCGGCGATGATCTTCGCAACAGAGAAACACGGTGCCGGCCATGGGTCGCTCCTACCGCGCGATGGTGGCGATACGAACGTCTCCGGTGCGACGAACCACGTATCGCACCTCCAGACGCAGCGTAGAGTCATTTGTCTCGACCTGCACGTCGGTCACGTCGATGACATCGCCGAGCCACTGCTGCAGCCCAGCCTGCACCGACAGTTTGAGTGCCGCAGCGAGTGCATCGCTGTTAGGGGCGAACACCAGCTGTTGCGCACCGCTACCGAACGTTGGCCGGTTGACACGTTCGCCAGGTGCCGTGAACAGCAGCTGTTCGATCATGTCACGGATGTGTCGATCATCATCGGCGTCACGCGTGCGTCCGCGTCCGTCAAAGCTGAAGGGAAAGGCAACGTTCATCGGCGTCTCGTGATCACAGGGCGGTGACACGCGGTTGCGTGGCGATGATCATCAGGGGCACTCCGGTCGGGGCACAAATGCCCGTGCTGCTCATCACAACAACGGGTGCTCCACCAGCGAGAACGCGTGCCGCACCGACGAGCACTTGCGCCGTCACGCATGGCCCGCCGGACACTGGTGGAAACGGACATCCGGCAACGGCATACGGCGAGGCAAGCGTGACGATCGGCTGCCCACTTACCAGCACGCGCGGAAACGGTGCGATGGGCGTGGCTTGTCCGGCATGCGAACACATCACGGTAGCGCCGAGGTGGACGATGGGTCCGGGCATGCTACGTGCGCTCCGTCATGTGATCACCAACGCACCGGCGTTAATTGTGACCGTCGGACCAGCCATCACGATTGACGCGCCCTTGCCGTTCGAGATGGTGATGCCGACATCGTTCACCATGATCATTGCGCCGGTGGCCGTCTTCATCAGAATGCCTCCGGCTGGTCCCGGCAAATCGGAGAGTTGCAGAGTGACTTGTGTGGCCGTTTGCATGAACACGGACGACAATGGCGGTTGAGTGGCCAACGCGAGCGCGGGTACATCGGCGGCGGATCCATACCAACAGCCGGACCAGATGGGATAATCCGGATCGCCGGCTTCAAACTCGACCCACACGCCCGTGCCGATTTGCGGAATCGACCAAAAGCCCATCTGCTTGCCGGTCACCGGAAAGCAGGGCATCGCAAAACTCAACGGAATAGCCGACACGTCCGGTACTTGCACCATCAATCGACCCATGTTCATCGGGTCGATGTTGCTGATCACGACGCCGCGGTACTTACCGTAGTACTTGCCCTCGGCGTTCATGTCGGCACCACTGGTGTGATGGACACGAGTGCGTTGCGGGTGAGCGAGAAGCGCTGTTTGAATTCGCCTTGCTTGAGTGTGCTGGTCACACTCTTCACGTAGTACAAGCCATCGAAGGCGAGTCCCGCGCCGCGCACACCAACCAGTTGTCGCGCCTTGAGCAAGCGTCCATAGCGCAACACGTTGAGCGCGCCACTACCCTGCACTGCATCCGACGTCCCAGCGGCCTTGGCCAACCCTTTCGAGATTGCCGCCATGGGTGACAGCTTGGCGGTGTCTTTCATGAAGTCGAAGCGTGTTGGAATCGGCTCAGCGACACCAAGTGGTGGTTGCAGTGGGTTCAGATCGGGTATGGGTATCGGAATCGGTGCCTTGGTGAGCATGTTCTGGATGAACACGATCGGCATCGCCTTTTCATTGTGCGTGATGTTGAACGACAGCGACTCCACGTTGGTGAACGCGTCCATGTCGGTATTGAGCGCGGGCTGCGCCACGCCGATCTTGATCTCTGGCCCCCAGTACGCGGTGTTCATGCCCGGCAGTGGGCCAGGCGTGATGTAGAACGTGTAGCCGACGTCTTCGGCGAGTTTGTTGATGTAGGCGAGATCGGTGCCCTGATGTGACGGAATGCGGTCGACCGGAATGGGGATGTCCTGAAAGATCGATGGAATGATCAGCGGGATGATGCCAAACATCGCGTACTTCGCGCAGATGATGGCGACGCGCGCTTCCGCCGGCATGGCGGGATAGGGAATGCCACTGAACTCCTGGCGGTCCATCACGGTGGTCAGATCTTCGCCGCTGATCGTCAGCGTTGAATACCCACCCTGTGCGGGCGCCACTTCTTGTCGTGTGATCACGCCGTCGGCGAGCACGTCCGGTGTGCCATTGATGGTCGCGATCAGGATCACGCGCAACGCGAGTGGCACGGCGTTCGCCGCCACAAGAAAGATTGTGTGTAGCGGCGAGTGATTGGAGAGCGTGAACACCAGCTGAAAGCCCGAACGTGATCCTGCACTCGTGGTGATCTCGACGCTTTGCAACGCTTCCATCACGATGCGCGGCACCGGTAGTGGCACCACCGGTCCGACGAGAATCGTGAGCTGGATTTGTTTGATGAGCGTCATCGTGCGGTCCTACTGCTCCTCAGTGAGCGACGGCACATCTGCGGGGAGCGTGATGCGTACAATCGCACCCGCGTTGTCGGTGAGGGTTTCGGGCGCGATGGCACCATTCGCATCGGCGATGCGCCAGAACTGTTCCGGATCACCGAGATACGCCGCGGTCACCTGATCGAGACGCTCGCCACTCTGCACGACATGTTCACGAAGCAACGCAAAACGCTCGGGCTGCGGAACAAAACGACGGCGCACGTAAGCAATCGTGCGACCATCGGCATCCTGGTATGTCGCCATCTCAATGCCGTAGTAGCGACTGGATGGTGAGAACTTGTCGTTGGTCACGGAATCCCCGTTAAGCCGAGTGCAGGCAGCGAGGCACCACCGCCAAGTTGCGCAAGACGTTCCTTGTTCTGCTGGTAGACCATGTAGATCGCTCCGCCTTTGCTGTTGAAGCCAAGATCATCGACGGACAACACACGCATCGACAAGCTGACTTTCGCTCGCAACGGATTGAGATTCTGGTCGAACGCCTCCTCGGTGATACTGCAGTCGGTGATGCGCACCGGGACAACGCGTTGTCTGCTCCACACGAACAGGGCAAGTGACGCGACCAGCGGTGCGATCTCCAGCGTGCCGCTGCCTTGCAGGCGATTGTTGGCGATGAGCTGCCCGCTCGATGGGTAGAGCAGCGTTTCGAGTGCGGCGAGTTGCGGTGCGATGCCCGACTCCACCGCATTCGGATTCTGGTCTGGGAATTCCAGTTGATCCGTCGCATCCACTTCCGCGTCCAGCTTGATCGTCTCCACCGGTGGGCCTTTGAGACGGAACGCTTGGCTTCGGTCGTTCCCTTCGTCGGCCATCGTCTGCGGCTGCAGTGTTCGCGACAGCGTGTCGGGGTTGTACTGCATGGCAATGACACGCTGAATCTGTCCCGACTCGGGATCGACCAGCACAATGCCGCCACGCACAAGTCGCGGTGAGCCTGGGAACGTCGTCACGCGACGACACCTCGCGCGTATGTCGTGCTCATGGCGTGCTCCCGCCCGATGGTTCGAGATTTGCGCGACGGAGTGCTGCGTCCGAATCGATCACACCTTGTGGCAGCTCGCCTTTGGCACCAGCCTTGCCCACATACACTGCATATGCGGATGGCGCGGGCGTCGCGTATGCCTCAGCGATGCCCGCATCGCGCAGCGCAATCAGCGCGTCGGCCTCTGTCTTGGCGCCCGTAAGCGGCGCAATGGTTTTGTTGCTGATCGCCTGATACTCGGCGCCTTTGAGCATGAGCGCCAACGCGTGTGGTTCGCGCGCAGTGTCCGTTGGCACGATCGCCATGTACAGCACCGGCTGCATGCCGCTCGCCGTGAGCAGTCGCATCGCGTAGCTCGCCAGCACGTCGCAATCAGACTTGAGACGCAACTTTTGTGGCGTTCCAGCCTGCAGCTTGGCGAGCTTCCCGCCAAGGTCTGGCTTGACGTCGCCCTCGGCCTGCGTCACGTGATAGAAGAAGATGTCGGCGATCTCGCGGTAGACTTGCGCGGCGTCTGTTCCACCGGCCTTAAGCGCAGCACCGATACTCTCGGTGTTCGCGTCCAGCCACGTGCGCAACGCTGGCAGCGACATAGCGGCCGGCTTGACGATGACAATCTTCTGTGCCGCCGCAAGGGTGATGAGGTAGTTGACGTAGTACTTCTGCTTCTCCGCAACGACCCAGGCTTGATCGGTCTCGCGATCGAGCGACTTGGTGCTGCCAGCCTTGTCGGCAAACTCTTTGCGGTCCGCCTGATCTTCGTCAGCGAAGAACGGTGATCGCAGGATGCTGAACAGTTGCGCACCTTTCCCGGCGCCGTTCATGAGCGTGGCAAACGGTGCGCGAATCGGTTTGTAGAAGATGAGGATCTCGCTCATTGCTTCCGTGAACGACGCATCGCTGCTGTACTTGCCGACGATCAATCCGAGAATGGTGGTGAGCTTGTCTGTCTGCAGCGCCTTGCTGTAGTCTCCCGTTCGATCACGCAGTAACACCATGACCGGATGCACGTCGATTGATGTGCTGGTGGTGTTGAAAAACGTCGTGATCGTTGTTGCGTGTGCCGCGGTCATCTTACCCGGCTGCGTCAGCACGTTGGTAAAGACAAACTTCTTTTGGTCGTCCGCGGTGAGCGCGGCAGCGATGCCCATCGCACGATCAAGGAAACCCGCTTCCGCCAGATCCTGCGCGATCGAGCCTGCGCGCGATTCCTTGTCGGTCACCTTCGGGCCAGCCTTGAGGATGCGATCGGCGAGAATGCCTGCCTTCTTGAACTTCGCCTCCCAGGCAGCCACCTCGGCCGGCGCCGTTGGTTTTGTCAGCAGCGCACTATGCTCATCATGCGTGAGCTTGAAGCCGTACTCGCGCAACGTGTACGCGTAGGCTTCGTCGTTCGGATTGAGCGCGTTGGGTGTCGCCTTGTTCCCTGCCGCCAGCTCTTCATCAATCTCCTCGTCTGCCGACTTACACTGCACGTGCGGCTCCGTCCCCCGCTGTTGTGCAACGTGCGTGAGCTCGTGCGCGAGCAGTCGCGCGCCCCGCAACGTGTGTGGCGCAAAGGCGCCGGCACCAAACACCACATCGTGCCCGATCGTGTACGCTTGCGCGTGGAGACCGCGCGCCGACTCCGCCGCCTGTGCATTCGCGTGAACGCGTACAGCGCCGAAGTCGTGGCCGAGCGTTCGTTCCATGTACACGCGGGCATCGCGCGGCAGCGGTGCGCCGTCACTGCTTGACGCAACCGCGTCGGCCACTGGTGCCGCGATGCTGCGCTCGGCGGCACGCGCCTGGTGCTCGAGCACGGCGCTATTCTGTCTCGACGTCGCGCTCACGCGCGGACGTGGCGTCACACGCGAAACGTCGCGAGCCACGGCGCGCATCGCGCTAGCCATGCGACGCGCCCCAACCGTTGCTGACGATCGCCTGCACCAGCGATTGCCCAACTCCGGCCCCAATGACGTGGCTCGACGCTCCATCACCATCAACCGGACGGTGAGCCGTCGTCTGGCGTCCGGTTGACGCTCCAACATCTGCCGCGCGTACCGCGTCGGTGGAAGAGCCCCGGCCGACGGCCAGCCGCAAGGCCTGCTGTGCGTCACCACTGAGTGTGCTGAGCTCGCGTTCAATCGCATCGGCGATCTGATGTCGCTGATGGGCGGCGAAGCCCACCAACACCAGGTCATCGATGACAATCTCGATGCGCGTCATGTCCAGCCTCGCATCTCTGCATCGGATGGCGCACGCTCTACCTTCGCATACTCAGCGTGCGCTGCGTCGGCGAGATGCCGCATCGCCACATGCTCATCGCGATCCGCCGCAAGGAATGCCGCGCTCAGCGCAATGTTCCGTATTTGGCCACCGGCCACGTTGAGTTGCGCGAGGCGATCCCAGTCGATGTCATGAATGGGCACACCAGCCGGAAAGGCGCCACGCCAAATTGCCGCGCGATGCACGGCATCAGGGAACGGAAAGTTGACGATGAATCGCAAGCGACGGAGAAACGCCGGGTCGAGCGCGTTCCGCATGTTGGTCGTCAGAATTGCCAGCCCGCGATACGACTCCATCCGCTGCAGCAGATAGCTGGTTTCAATATTCGCGTACCGGTCGTGACTGTCTTTTACCTCGGTGCGCTTGCCAAAGAGCGCGTCCGCTTCGTCGAACAACAGGATGGCTCCACCACCTTCTGCCGTATCAAACAGGCGCTTGAGATTCTTCTCCGTTTCGCCGATGTACTTACTGACCACGCTCGCCAGATCAATGCGATAGAGGTCGAGTCGCAGCTCACGCGCCAGCACTTCGGCGGCCATCGTCTTACCCGTGCCCGACGCGCCAGCAAACAGCACCGCAATGCCAAGGCCGCGCGCACTCTTCTCGGCGAACCCCCACTCTTCGTACACACGATGTCTCATGCGCACATGCGCCGCGATCGTGCGCATCACACGGCGTTGTGGCTCTGGCAGCACGAGATCGTCCCATCCGGCAATTGCTTCAATGCGCTGGGCGAGGCCTTCCATCTTCGGTCGTGTGGCGAGTCGGCACTCGTCCCATAAGACGCTGGCGTCGATTTCCGCCGCGCGTGCGTGCGACATCGGCAGCGACGATGCGATAGACTGAATCGCCGCGTGATCCAAGTCGAACTGTGCCGTGACGCGGCTGAGCGCACCGTTGAGCGATGCGGCGCGTGGCCCCAGTGCCTGTTGCCACATGGTCAGACGTTCCGTACGCGTTGACGGCGCGATCGCATAACTCACCGTCTGGTCCCGCAACGTGCGCCTGGCGTCGGGCGCCAAGACCAATGCTGGCACCCTGAGCGTCGTAAGGAATTGCGCCATGCGATGGTCGTCCGCATCGTCGCGCGTATCAACAGTGACCAGCGCATGGCTCAGTATCGCCTCTCGGCTCAGCAACGTCGCCAGCGCCACGCGCTCTACGCTACCCTGTGGAATGTCGTTCGCGCGCATACGCAACACCGGCGACTGCAGCAGGGCACCAACAGATTCGGCCACAGCGAGCCGAGTGTTTGCGTCCGCACCGGTGATTTGTGCATGCATGATGCGCCCGTCAGCGGCGCGTGCGCGCCCAAGTCGCTCAGCGATAGACGTCGCGAGGGCCTCGTGTGTGACGAGCGAGGGCGTGCGCGCTGTTGACAGCGCTCTCTGAATTTCAACGAGACCATGCAAGCGTTCGTCGACATGGTCAACTCCCGCGAGGTGGTGCAGGACACGCTCGTCTATCCGCAGTGTTGCGTTCGTGACGCCGGCACCGTTCAGGTCGATCAATCGCCACGCACGGAGTGGTGCGCTGGGCGTGAGTGCGCTCCAGTGCGCGCCGTTCAGCATGGCAAGGGC
>JAYSVL010000454.1:0-12669 GCA_043718595.1 Gemmatimonadaceae bacterium | reverse complement strand
CACCGAGTGAGGATGGGAGCTTTCGTGACGACGTGCCAATGCCACCCTTCCATCCAAACATCACCGTCCCGTGACCGGCGCCAACACTGCCTTCGGCGACAGTCCCACCGTCCGCTGCCGTCAGCGCCTGCCCTACGGCCGCAGCGATTCCGGGACGTCGTCGCGTGGCATTGAGTTGGCCATCATTCGTTTCGCCGACGACTGGGTTGATCGAGCGCACGGACGCGTTTTCCGGTCGCGCCAGCATCCACTGCGCGAGCGCGTCGCCGGCTTGCCAAATGCAGAGCGTGCAGGTGAGCAGGATCGGGGTTTCCAGTTCGCCCAATTCGCGAAGTTGCGTCACGCCGAGCAGCTTGCCGAACCCGTTGCCGACATGCAGTGCCGCCGGGACACGATCGAGAAAGAGGTCGCCGCGATGCGGCAGTATTGCGGTCACGCCGGTGCGAACCGAGTCTCCGTCGGTGACGGTAGCGTGTCCCACCGCCACTCCGGCGACGTCCGTAATCGCATTCAGCGCTCCGGGCTGGAACACGCCGGGCGCGAGGCCGATCGCTCGCGCCCGCGTGGGCTGCGCGACTAACGGTGCCGCAAAAGTCGCGGCCAGCTGCGCGGTGACGAGAACCGCGAGTAACGGGCGAGGAGTGAATCCGCATGGCATGCGGCGAACATACGTCATCCCGCGACGTCCGGTAGCTGCTTACGGGTCGAGACCGACGCCTTCACCGCGTGTGCCGCGCCCGGCATATTCAGGCATGGCGCATCGCCCCTTGTACGGACATCAGGCACTTCGTGTGCGACTCGCGCGTGCCCTTCACGACGGTCGACTTCCGGCAAGCCTGCTCTTTTCCGGGGGACGCGGGGTCGGCAAGCAACGGCTCGCGATCTGGCTCGGACAGCTACTGCTCTGCGAACGCGTGACCACGCAGTCTCTGGGCGAGCCGTGCGGAGAGTGCCAGCACTGTCGCTATGTGCTTCGCGGCGTGCATCCGGACCTGCGGTGGTTCTTCCCGCGTCCACGTCTAAAAGAAGGCGACGCCACGCCCGACGATGTTGCCGCCGATTTCGCCGAAACTGTCGCCGAGCGAATGGCGGCCGACGGCCTCTGGGCGCCGCCGCCGGGAAGTGATGGCATATTCGTCGCCACAACGCGCGCCATCGTGTCGCGGGCCAGTTCCCGTCCAGCGATGGCGAAGCGCGCGGTTTTTGTCATCGGTGACGCCGAACGCATGGTGTCGCAGGAGGGTGCAGACCAGGCGGCGAACGCATTCCTCAAATTGCTGGAGGAACCGCCACCCGGCACCACGATCATCCTGACCACCGGCGAACCGGGTGCGTTGCTGCCAACCATTCGTTCGCGCGTGGTCTCGGTTCGGGTTTCTCCACTGCCCGCGCCCGACATGTCGTCGTTTCTGGAGGACGTCGCCGTCCATCGAAAATTCCCGACCCGACCCGCCGACGCCCTCATCCGACGCGGAGCGCCAGGTGAACTCCTTGTCGGAGACAGCTCAGCGGCATCGGTGGCCGCGGCAAGACGACTCCTTGCCGCCGCTCTTGAACCGTCCACCCCTGCCGGTGTGGCGGAGCGTGCGAAAGTGGCAACCCGTCAAGGAGTGGCCGGCGCGCGCGGCGGATTTACGGACACGCTCGAATCGTTAACGGTATTGCTGCACGCACGCGCGAAGGAGTACGTATTCGCCGGTCACGACTCCGCCGCCAGACGGACGGCGATGGCCGTGACGCTCGTCGAGTCCATCAAAGTTCGGGCTCAGGGCAATGTCAGTCCCCAACTGCTCGGTGCTGGTCTACTCGCCTCACTGCATCGCACGCTTCGACCCTGATCCCAATTCCTGCTGCCATCTCTCGCGGTTATCATTATGGATGAGCCCGTCAGCACAACCCCAGGGTTGAGTCACGTCGACGCGTCCGGTCGCTTCCGCATGGTAGACGTTGGCGACAAAAAACTTTCACTGCGGTCGGCGCGCGCCAGCGGTCACATTTTGATGGAAGTGAGCACACTTAACGCGATACGAAACAATACGTTAGAGAAAGGCGATGTGATTTCAGTTGCGCGCATAGCTGGCATTCAGGCGGCCAAACGTACCGCGGAGCTCATTCCGCTCTGTCACCCTTTGCCGTTGTCTGGTGTAGAGGTAATGGTTAGTCTGGATGAGTCACTTCCGGGCGTCCAGGTGGTGGCGTCGGTTCGGACCACGGCGCAAACCGGGGTGGAAATGGAGGCGCTGACGGCCGTGTCTGTGGCGTTACTGACGGTGTATGACATGGCCAAAGCGGTAGACAAAACGATGGTGATTTCTGGAATCGTGCTGCGCGAGAAACGCGGCGGCACTTCTGGAGACGTCATCAACACGTCGTAACGGTCGCGGAGTGGCTCACGCGGAGGCGCGGAGCACAGCGCATCGTAACTGACACATTAACGTCGAGGTCCAGTGAACGATAAACACGAACGGTTGGACACGCGGGCCGTACTCGACGAGCGGGAGGTGCTGGACGCACGGGCCAGGCGGCGGCGGATGCATCGCCGACTACGAAAGCGACGCCTGACGCGAGTGTTTGTGTCCGCGGCCGCCCTCTTTGTTGGGGCGTTAACCCTGACGCCGAAGCCGCAGCGAGCAATCGACACTGCGGCATCGCGCACGCTGTTTCGACGCGCCCCAAGCGATCAACTCGTCATTGAGCCGTTTTGGCGACGCGCCGTGGACGTTCTCAAACGGCCGAAGAACCAGCCGGCTGCCGCCCTGCCGTTTGGACTCGACCCGAGCATTGTGCATGGCGAGTTGCTCGGCCGCTGGCATCGCGTCTACACGTACGCGACGCGCTATCGCATTGCTCCTGAGCTCTCGCGCAAGATCTACGACGCCGCGGTGACGGCGGGCATTGAGCCAGAGCTTGGATTTCGGCTCGTGCGGGTTGAGAGCGTGTTCAACCCGCGCGCGCAAAGTCCCTCGGGTGCGCTTGGACTCACGCAACTCATGCCTGGCACGGCGCGCGGGTTTGAACCCTCGGTCACCCGCGAGCAGTTGCTTGACGCCGACATCAACATGCGAATTGGCTTTCGATACTTGCGAGCACTGATTCGCGAATATGGCAGTCTCAAACTCGCGCTTCTGGTCTACAATCGCGGTCCCGTGGCTGTGCAGAACGCCAAGGCGCAAGGCAACGATCCAACGAACGGCTACGAGACTATGGTGATGCGCGGTTACCGAGGTCGCGGCACCCTCAACTAGCTCCGCGGGCGCCCCAAGGTCGACCGACCGTCGGTGCTACCGACGACCAGCCAAATCAGCGTCTCGCGGTCTAGCGTTTCGCTGCTGTTTTTTTGGCGACGCTCTTTCGCGCTGGCGCTTTTGCTGCCGCCGATCGCTTGGCGGCAGCGGCCGCACGGGTGCTCTTTGCCGTTGTCCCAGGTTTGGCCGTCGTCGAGCGCTTGGCCGAGGCCGCCACACTCTTACCCTTTGCCAGTTTTGTGGTCCGGGCTGCGGTCGCGGTAGCCGAGCCTTTTGTTAGCGCCGTCGCCTTTGCTGTAGGTCGACTCGTCGTCTTTTTTGCCGCGACTCTATTGCTGGTCGCAGCGACGGTGGTGCGGCGGCGCGCATCCATCGGCACTCGCGAGCCTCGCTTGGCGACTACCCGGCGGCGCGGCTTGGCACTTCCGTATCGCTCAATGGCCGGGTCGGGCACGTCGCGAGCGAAGGCGAGCGCGGCCGACGTCGGAATGCGGATAGTCTGGCCCGCCACGAGCCGACCTCTGGCGCCTACCCTGGGCGACGGGTTGTACCAAGCCATTTGGCGCGCGGTCAGCCGGTGCTTCGCGGCAACGCTTGCCATCGTCGTTTTGCTGCCGGTAACACCAACCGCGCGAAATCCAACGCGGTCTGCATCGACCAGCGAACGCAACGCGGCAGCGGTGCTTTCTCCACGACCCGTCGGCACTCGCATCCACACGCCGCCGTCGGGAGGTGCCATGCCGCGCAACACAAATGGGTTGAGATCACGCAAGGCCCCGTCACTGCTTCCGCTGGCTTTGGCCACCGCAGCGAGGGTCGTGCCGGCGGGGACGAACACCGAGTCGTAGACAAACTCAGGCTGCGAGTCGACCGACATCTCATACCGCGTGGCCTGCTTCCCAATCAACGCCGCGGCAATCAGCCGCGGCACGTAATCCTTCGTTTCTGGTCGCAGGTAGTTGTGCTCGGCCAGCGCAAAAAATCGGTCCTCGCCGGCGGCGCCCTCCAGCTCGGTGGCAAACTGCGTTAAACCGCGCGAGACTCTGCCCGGCCCGCCGTTGTACGCGGCGGCAGCTAGATACAGAGAGCCGAACTGCTGCTGCAGGTCCGACAGAAACCGGATCGCCCCGTCCGTCGACTTCGCGGGATCTCGACGCTCGTCGATCCACCAATCCACGCGGAGACCAACCTCGCGCGCCGTCCTGGTCATGAACTGCCACATGCCGACCGCCGCCGCCTTCGAATACGCGTCGCGATCGTACCCGCTCTCAATGAGCGCGAGGTAGGTCAAGTCCTCCGGCATGCCACTGGCCCGAAGCTTTGTGCGGATCATCGGCTGATACCGCGAACCGCGCGACAGCTTGTCCTGAAAGTGTACTCGCGCCTGGGTGCTGAAGTACTGCACGTAGTACATCACACGTTCGCGCGTCTCATACGAGCGCACGTCAATGTCCCACACTGGTTCCGAACTCTCGAGCAATGCCTGCGAGGGATGCAATGCGGCCGTGTCGCCGAACACCGAGGCGACGGCCTTCGCCACGTCTTCGGGCTGAATCAAATGTTTCGCCGTGCTGCTCCCTTCCGCGATCCTCGCCGTGACGCCGACGGACGCCGTCGCGGTGACGGCAGGGCGCAGCGGTGTTGGCGCGACCACGGCCGTTGTCGGACTCACACGGGCGCACGATGCCAGCAGCACAAGTGGTCCAACGCACAGAACGGCGCGCAGCGGAGTGGGCATCGGCGAAGGGCGAGAGTGTGGCTCAGCGGTAGCGCAGCCTAAACTACGGTGGGAAACACCGGTCGGACACCAGCTCCGCGCATGCGTTCCCACAGCCGTACACGAGACCAGTCGCGGCGTGGCAAGGTAACGACCTGCGAGTCTGCGGTGCGGTGCGCGCATGATACTCCGCAGCTACAGGTCGTGAGCAACGCCCGCTTCGAGCGCGAAGCGCGTCAAGCCCGCCACGTTGTGGATGGCCAGTTTGCGCATCAGACTCTCGCGATGCGCTTCGACCGTTCGTCGACTGATGCCCAACTCGCCAGCGATGGCCTTGTTGGTCAGGCCGCGCGACACGCCCCGCAGGACGTCGCGTTCGCGGGGGGTGAGCTGTTCGAGGGGTGAGACCGTCGTCTCGACGATGTCCAGATCCTGCATTGCCAGTCGCCGCGCTATGGTTGGACTGAAGAATGTTCCGCCCGCGAAGACGACGCGAATCGCGGCGCGAAGTTCAGCACCAGCACTGTCTTTGAGGATGTAGCCGTGCGTCCCAATGCGCGCGCCTTCGCGAACGTATTCGATGTTGTCGTGCATGCTCAGCAGCAAAATCCGCACGTTGGGAAGCAGTTCGCGCAGACGCGCCGCCGCGCGAAGTCCCGTTTCGTCGGGCATCGAGATATCGAACACCACAACGTCAGGCACGTGTTGCAACGCGAGCGCCACTGCGTCACGACCGTTGGCTGCTTCGCCGACCACCTCGATGCCAGGTTCTGCGTCAAGCACATGGCGAATGCCCTCGCGTACCAGCGCGTGATCATCGGCAACGATCACGCGTATCCGTGCGCTCATGCGGCAGCGCCGGTGAGGACGGGAAGCGCGATCCGCACTTCGGCGCCCGGCGAGCGATTGCTCACCGTGACGCGTCCACCCACCGCGTGAATTCGCTCACGCATACCCGTCAAACCCATCCGGCCTTCGGGCACGCGCAACGCGCCATCGCGCGCGACAGGAAACCCTCGACCGTTGTCTCTCACGGCGAACACGAGCACCTCATCGTCGACGGTAAGCACGACATCAACAGTGCTCGCCGCCGCGTGGCGGCTGACATTCGCCAGCGCCTCCTGCAACGCGCGAAACAACGCGAGATCCGCATCAGCGTTGAGCATCGGCAGGGTGGTCGGCGCATGCAGCGTCACGCGCACACCGGAGCGCTCGGCGAAGTCACTCACGAGCGAACGCAGCGCCGGAAGCAAACCCAGGTCGTCGAGCAAAGACGGGCGCAGATCACTCGTCACCTGTCGAATGCTCCGAATGCCCGTGTCGACGAGTCCGAGCAAGCGGTCGAGTCGTCCGGTGCCGTTCGCGCCGAGTGTCGGGCGCAATGCTTCCAGTTGCATCTTCACGGCCGAAAACACCTGCGCCGTTTCGTCATGCAGTTCGCGCGACAAGCGTCCGCGCTCATCTTCATGTTGGCGCACCATCCGTGTGGACAACTGTTCCAAATCCAGCGTCCTCGCGGCCAGTTGCCGGTCAACTGTGGATTGTTCGAGCGCCGCACCCACCTGCTGGCCAAGGGCCAGCAAAAAATCATCGTCGAGCGCCGTGAATGGATTGCGCACATCGCCTGACATGACCAGCGCACCGACGAGGCGGTTGCCCACGCTCACCGGCAGCGCCGCAACAAATGGCTGGTCACCGGCAGACGTGGCCAACTGTGGACGACGCGTCAGTTGCATGCGAGAGAGGGCACCAACGACAGCACGCTCTGGCCGTGTGTTCTCCCATGCCGTGCACGTGCCAGCACCGCGCACAAATCGACCCAGACTGTCTGTGCTCCCCTGCTCCGCGGTCGTCGTGCCATCAAGAAGCGACTCGCCGACGAATAGGAACATCGCGCTGCCTCGCACACCCGGCAGCGTGAGCGGGCGGGAGAGCAGCAGGTCGAGCGGATCCGCGCCGGCATCGTGTCGATGCAGATCGCCTGAAAGCGCCGACAAGGCGCGTACGCCGCGACCGAGGTCGTCTAGCACCAGCAACACAAGCCCCGCACCGACGAGCAACTCAAAACTGATGTCGAGATAGTATCCCCACGGCGACCACGCGCCCTGCGCGCGCAAGAACGGATAGTCGAGGTGATGCATGCCCCACAGCGCAAAAGCGAACGCGAGTAAACGCGCTCCGGTGGACTCGGCGATACGATAATGTCGCCAAAAGACCCAGCCCGTCCACGCGGTTGCGCCACTGAGAAAAAGCACCGCGGGTACGGCAGCCCAGATAAACTGATCAAGTCGATAAATCGCGACGTACGACCACACTAGCGGAAAGAGCGCGGCGAGCAAATACGCTGGACGCGCGAGGGGCTGACGCAAAAAGACGAGTGCGGCCCACAGCAGCACGAGCGCCGTCCAGCCGGTGGTGACTTGATGCCAATACAACCACACGCGCTCGCCGCTTAAGAGGAAGCTCGAAATGCACAACAGGCGCGCCACGTAAATGCCCCACGCAATCGCAAACCAGCCGAACCACGAGCGCTGATATCGTGTGTACAGATGCGCGCACAACGCGGCGAGACCGGCGGTGATCGCGCCTTGCAACAGCACGGCGGCAAGTTCAGTGGCCAGCAGCGGCGACGGCAAGAGCAGCATCGATGTCGATTGCATCACGCGGGTCCGGCGTCCATCGGGCCGATGGGCGCACCATTGACGTGATACACCGTGCGTGATGGAAACGCGACGGCGGCCCCATGCCGATCGACGATCGACAAAAAGTCCAGCAGCATGCGATGCCGAATGTTGAGAAAGATGTCGTACTCAAACGTCTGAAACCATGCCATCACCCGGAGGCGAATCGCCGATTCCGTTAAGGCGACAACACTCACCCGCACGGCGTCGGTCCAAATCAGCGGATGCGCCCGCAGCAAGGCTTCGATGTCGTCGCGAATGTGATCGACCTGGTCGGTCGTCGTGCCGAGCGTGATGTCGAGATCGGTGCGCAACAACATGCGATCGCGCTCACCGAATGTCTCAATACGCTCTTCGGCCAACTTCCCATTGGGAATGCGCACCACGGTCCGTTCATTGGTACGAAAACTCGTGGAGCGCAGTCCAATGCGTTCTACGGCGCCTTCCGTGCTACCAACGCGGACCCAATCGCCGACGCGAAACGCTTTGTCGGCCGCGAGTGATACACTGCCAAAGAGATGCTCGACCGTCTTCTGTCCGGCGAGCGCAACCGAGATGCCGCCAATGCCGAGTCCCGCGAGCAGCGTCCCAACGGGATAGCCAAACTGTGAGAGAATGACGAGCAACGCGACGACCGCGAGTGTCGCGCGGAGTATGTTGCCGAGAAGCGGCACGAGGGTGCGCGCTTGTTGACTATCGCCGCCGTGCCACACGGCATTCGCCACATGCCGTTGCACCATGCGGATGATGCGCAGGATCGCCCAGAAGAGCGCGATCAACACCATCACGCGCGTGACGGCAACCACCCACACGGCCAGCCGCGTATTGAGTTCCAGCAGATTGAGCAGCGGTGTGGCGATCAACGCGGCGACGCACAACTGAAACGGGCCGCGCAACGTCACGAGCAACAGGTCGTCCCAGTCCGTTGCCGTTCGCGTTACGACGCGCTTGAGCAGCGCGCGACAGACGGCACTGCACAACCAGGACAGCAACACCAACGCTGGCAGCGCGACGGCGAGGCCGATCCACTGCCAGTAGAACACGTGCCATGGACCTTCACGCATGAGAGCGGGCGGCAGTCGATCGCGAAGCCACGGCGCACCCAGATTTTCGTACCATGCATCGACGTGGCGAACCGTTTCTGACGCGAACACCCATCGCGGCGATTGCACACCTGACAGGCGCACCAGACGCACGTCGTCCTCGCGATTGTCCGTCGAACGCACGACACCGACGCGGTCACTCAGCAGGTCGCCGTCGGTGGTGTCGCCAACGCTCATCGGTGACAACGCACGCAGGTCGACAGCCAGCCGTTGGTCGAGCACGATTTTGAGGTGGCGCGCAAGTTCCGGCGCCCGTGCGCGGATGGCGGCGGGAACGGCGAGGTAATCAGCGGCGCCTTCCCAGTCGCCTTGACCGGCGAGCCGCATGAAGTCCTGCACGGATGCGCGCGGCGAGGCTGGCGACACCACCACGGCGGGCGAATCGACCGTTTGCCGAGGACCTCGCAATACGCCAACCTGCGCGAGGGCGACCGGTGAGATCAGGGTGGCGGCGAACGCCTGCGACATCAGCAATCGCCACACCCCATGGACGACGCCATGCCGAACAACATGCGAGACCATGCGCAGAACCTCGATAGATACGCGGGGCCGGTCAACGGGCAATCCGCGGTCGCGCAGTGCCCCGGCTGGGACTCGAACCCAGGACCTACGGCTTAAAAGGCCGCTGCTCTACCAACTGAGCTACCGGAGCGATCGGTCGCGTACCAACCACGGCCGACGCGCAATCTAGCAAGGACGGTGCAACGTCAGGTAGTCACCAATGAGGGCGTTCCACACGCCAGACCAGCTCTTGGTTGCCGCGAAGCGCAACGCCTGCTCGCGGGCAACGTGGATGGGTGTGCGGTTGTCGATGAGCGCGATGAGCGCGTCGGCGAAGGCCGCCGCGCTGCCCGGCGTTACCAGCCACCCACGATCGGTCGACACCTGCTCTCGCGTTGGGCCAACATCGGCGCCGACGATTGGCATACCCGACGCCATCGCCTCGAGGAGCACATTGCCGAGCGTGTCGGTGGTTGACGGAAACAGAAATACATCGCCTGAAGCATAGGCTGTGCTTAGCGCGTCACCATGCAGTGCGCCCGGCAGATAACTCCGAGTAGGTGCAAGTTGGCGCACGGCGGCCTGATACGGTCCATCACCAACGGCGACAAATCGCATGCGTCCGGGACGCTCGCGATCGACAATGCGCAGGGCCTGCATCGCGACATCCAGCCCTTTCTCTTGCGCCAGTCGCCCGACATACGTCAACACGAGAGTGTCAGTCGTTGCGCCGATCTCTTGTCGAAAGGTCGTCGACCGAAAGGACGGTGCAAAGCGCGCCGTGTCGACACCTCGCGACCACACGGCGGTGTGGGTAAAGCCATGTGTCGCCACTTCGTTGACAATGGCCTGCGTGGGACAATAGGTGCGCAACCCAGCGTTGTGAAACCAGCGCATGAAGCGCCATCCCGGTCGCGCCAACACACCCAGATGGTAAAACTTGGCGTACGCGGAAAAGCTCGTGTGGTAGGACGAGACCAATGGCACGCCAAGCGCCAGTGCCGCGCGACGACCGGCGATGCCCACACCAAACTCGGTGGCCGCATGCACGAGTGTCGGCGCGAACGCGGTCAGTGCTGATCGCACATGCTTCTGACTCGGCCAGGCGAGACGCAGTTGGTCGTACGCCCAGAAAGGCCTGCTGGGGTAACGTTGGACATGCGGTAGTGGCGTCGCATGCGGATCGTCCACCGTAAACACCCGCGCCGTTCCGCCGCGCGCGGACACCGCGCCAATCAGGCGTTCAAGTGTGCGCGAGACGCCGTTGACTTGTGGTGGATACGTGTCGGAGAAGACAGCGAGGCGAAGCGATGTCGCGTCAACATCGCCGATTGGATTTGCGCTCATAGCTGCGCGTATCGCACCACGCGACGCGCGCGCGTCCAGCGGGCCACCTCACGTTCCACGGACGACGCCGTGATGGGGTGGTCGAGATCCTGTGGATGGAGTGCCAGTCGCACATACGCCGTGCGTCGCTGCATGCTCCAGCGCGCCCACGCCGTCACGCGTGAGCCCAATGCACGAGCGGTGGTGCGGCCACTCCAGCGCAGTGCCGGGGCGCGGAGTTGCGCGCGCGCTGTGTGCACACGAATCGACACGGCATCTTCGCTGATGTGCAACCCCGCGTCGCGCACCGCGTCGTGCGTCGCCTCGCGCGCGAGCCATGCTGGCGGGATGAAACCTACTGGTGACAAGCCGAGCGCATTCAGTCGGCCGATGCCGCGATTGATTCGCGCGGCGGCCGCGTCGTGTTGCAAGGTAAGAAATTCTCCTTCGCGGGCCGTTCGTCCAATCGCACGCAACGTGTCGCGCCACGTGCGTGGGAGACCTTCTTCATCGTGTCGCTCGCCGTGCAACACAATCTCCGCACCGGCAGCGGCGCAGTCACGCAACCATGCGACGAATTCCGGATGCGACTCGAGCGGCCATGCGCCATGCCAATTGGGTACAACGAGTAAGGCTGGAGTGACGCCATGGGACCGACACAACGTCCACAGCCGTCGTACGGACACTTCAAGTGCGGGCGTCACGTCGTGAATGGAGACCAGCAGTCCTTCACGCACCGGCGGGTCAACGGGCGAGGACATCACGATAGACAGCGAAGAGTCGTTCGAAGACAGTGTCCCATGAGTGTTCCGCTTCAGCAAAACAGCGACCGCGTACGCCGAGCGCTGGCAGATCACTCGCGAACAGAGCGACGGCTTCCTCGGCGAGCGATGCCGCCACACCGGACACAAACGTGCGTCCAGCACCACTCGCGTCGACCTGCTCACGCACACCGCCCTGATCGGCTGATAACACCGGTGTGCCGCTGGCGAGCGCTTCAAGCGATGAGAGGCCAAATGTTTCGATGCTGCCAGGTGCGATGTACACGTCAAACGCCGCGAGTAGATCCGCCAGGTCCTGGCGACTGGTCTGGAACGGCACGAACGTCACACGTGAGCCATATGGGTGATCGCGCAACATGCGCTCCAATGGACCGGCGCCAACCAACACCAGCCGCGCGCCGCTGCGACGTTCTACCGCCGACCACGCGTCGAGTACGACGTCAAGTTCCTTTTCACTGGCAAAGCGTCCGACAAACCCGGCCAGCGGTCCATCGGGCAGTCCGAATCGACGACGTGTGTCGCTGGCGTGCGCTTTGCGAACTGGGGAGAAGCGATCGAGATCAACACCAAGGGGTACCTTGGCGATCCGTGTGATGCCCTCGCGAGCCAGATCATTGGCCGAAAAGTCGGACGTCACGACGGTTAGCGGAAAGAGTCGGTCCAGTCGACGCATGTAGCGCCACGACGCCCGGTACACGAAATGTCGCGCGGGTCCGTTCCGCCCGACTCGGGGCGCGAACATGCGCGGCAGATTCGAGTGATAAAAACAAATGAGCGGGACATCCAGTCCGCGCGTGGCATGTCGCACGATCCACGGGACGATAAACGGACTGCCAATTTCGATGATATCCGGGCGCTCATGCCGAACGATTTTTGCCACACTGCGCGTCGCCAGCATGAAACGATACGGCTTCTGACGCGGAATCGGCGGCCCTTGCAAGCGATACAGTCGCACGCCGTCTTCCTCCGTGATCGCGTCGTGCGGCCCAGGCACGGTGAGCACGTGCCGCAACCACGGTCGCGCCGCCACGTATAGTGCTTTTTGCAACAAGTAGGTGCGGATGCCACCACTCGTGTCACCGAACCACTCGGTGATGTCCATGACACTCAATGAGGCATTGGGGCGCAACACTGGTGGAAGCGCATCAGCGCCGATGTCTACTCGCGATACGGTGTCTGGGACCCGCACGAGGCGGTCAACGAAGGACTGGGTGGTCGGCATGCCGTTGGCGAGGTGATAACGCCGAACCGCGCGGCGTTCTGCGAACACGATCCTGAATACTACCCCGCAGGAAACACGACGTGGCCGAATCC
>JAYSVL010000453.1:0-3988 GCA_043718595.1 Gemmatimonadaceae bacterium | reverse complement strand
CCGCGTCGCTCGCGCGCGAGCATGGATTGAAACGCCTAGGCCCGCCGGGTTACCCGCGTTGCGCGTAAAGCGCCACCGTCGCTCGCTCGCGCGCGTGGATTGAAACGTACGCGATCACGCTGCCGTTCGGCGCATGTGTCGCTCGCGCGCGAGCATGGATTGAAACAGCCCAGAGCTGCCGGACACCGTCAGGCGTCGCTCGCTCGCGAGTGTGGAGTGAAATTGCGGCAGGGTAACCCGCCGTAGGCGACGTAGCGTATCGGAGCTCTGCGAGGTTTTCTCGGTCTTCGCTGGGATCGACGGTAGTGCTCGTAATTTCTATCACGTCGAATGGCCGGGCGCTTCTGCCAACGGCGCTACTTTTCCGTTCGCAATTCTTGGCCGTCAACCGCAGTCCCGCGTATGGGCACCAGTCCAATTTTGCCATGCTGACTCCCTTCGACAGCCACATCTTTCACCTCTGTTCGCGCGCCGCGCTCACGGCGGCGTGCGCGGTCGGAACGTACCGCGCCGACAGTCTCGCGACAGAAGGCTTCATCCATCTCTCACGCGCACATCAGGTGTCGCCTACTGCCCGTCTGTACTTCGTTGGTGTGCCCGACGTCGTCGTGCTCGTGGTCGATCCCGCCCGGCTCACAGCACGACTGGTGTATGAATTGCCCGCGTCAGTCATTGGACACACCTCGGCGCCGCCCGACGAGGTCACCGAGGCGCACTTTCCACATTGCTACGGCGAGATCAATCTCGCCGCGATTGTTGACGTCATCGAACTCGCGCAGTTCCACACCAGATGAGCTCGCTGTGTAGTTGACATCATGATATTCGATTCGACTACGTTACGGTCGACCCTTCCGCACGCCACAACCGTGCGATAGACGCGACATGCTACCGTGAACGATTCGATTGACGACCTTCGCTGAACGCGACACCGCACGTCATTCGCAGGCGGCAACTGTGTCGGAGCTTGTGCGTGACGCACAGCTCGGCAACCACGAGGCGTTCGGCGAACTGCACCGCCGGTTCGCGCGCTTCGTACACGGCATCGCCCTCGCGCATGGATCGCCGCACGATGCCGGCGACACCGTGCGGGACACGTTCGCCCAGGCGTTGCATCAACTCTCGCTGCTCAAGGAGCCCGCCGCGTTCGGTGCATGGATCGCCACGATGACACGCACCAACGCGAGACAGACGAATCGACGCGGACCACGTCTCGTCAAACGACGTGAAGTGCTCACCGAAACACTCGCGGGCGGTCGCGCACTCAACGGGGCGTTGGTGATGGCCGCGCTACGTTCGCTCCCCGATGCGTATCGCGAGGCCTTGATCCTCCGACTCGTCAATCGCATGAGCGAATCACAAATCGCTGAATGCAGCGGCATGACGCACGGATCTGTGCGCGTCAACCTGTTTCGTGGCATGACGTTGTTGCGGCAGCATATGCGAGGCGACGGTGCCGGTGATGATGCAACGCGAGAGTGAATACCTCTGGGACCCGGCGGCTGAGCCGTTCCCGGAACTTGTCGCGCTCGAACGCTCGCTGACACGGTATCGCTATCACGCGCGAGCATTTTCTGCAGTGCCTGCCACGTCGCGACGTGGACCGTGGCGCTTCGTGCTCGCTGCAGTGCTCATTGTTGCGGCGGTGGCGTTGGCGCCGTTACGATGGCGCGGCCTTGCACCGTGGTCCGTAGAATTGCTCTCCGGTCGGGCGCGTGTTGACGGCGCGCCACTGGCAACGGCTGATCGCGTCGCGAGCGGTCAGCGGATCGATACCGAACACCAGTCGACACTGCGTCTGGCGATTGCACGATCGGGTGTAGCGGATCTCGCACCGCAAACGCGACTGCTCATTGTGCGCGCCAATGCGCACGAGACTCGGCTGCGCCTTGAGCGCGGAACTGTCCAGCTCACCACCGGGGCCACGCCGTGGGTGATTGTGGTCGACGGTCGACACTTCACGTTGACGGACTCGGTCGGCACGAACACCGAGATCTATTCGCTGTCGATTGACAGTGTCGGCATCACGCGCATCAATGTGCGTGAAGGTGAGGTGGAGGTCGTCGCCGACGCGCGACGCATGATGATCACCGCCGGCACAGAGGTCGAACTCGACGCCACGGGACGCGCCGGTGTGCCGTTCCCATCGGGCAGTGCACCTGAATGGCGCGCACGACTTGCGACGGTGGCGCGAGGCAAGAGCGCTGACTCCGTACTCACACCGCTGTTGCGCGCACCCGCAGGCGCCGAAGTGATCGCGCTCTGGCATCTCGCCACGCGCGTGCAGCCCACCACCCGCCTCCGCATCTACGACGCACTCACCCCGCTCACGTCGACGGGAGCAGCGATGCGTCGCGACGATGTCGCGCGTCTCGATTCAACCGCGATGGAGCAGTGGCGCCTCTCCCTGCGTCCGCGGTGGCTCGTGCAGCCGATGCGCTGGAGGGAACGTGTGCGGCAACGCTTCTTCAAACCATCGGTGCCGGAATAACGAGTCAGCAACGATCACGTACGATCGCACACGCACGCCGCGCCCGCGCGTCACGATATCCCGACTGCCGCCATTGCCCGGGCCAGCCGCTGTACACCGGTCACAAGCATTTGCGTGTCATAGTGGGCGAAACTCAGTCGCACCCGGTCGGCGAACGCGTCGCGAGTGACAAATCGCTTACCCGAATGAAACGTCACGCCTTCACGCGCCGCCGCTACTTGCACCTGCGACGCGTCCGTGCCGCCGGGCAACGTTAGCCACACGAAGTATCCACCCTCTGGTTCAACGAATGTCACGCTCGGCAGTTCGTCGCGCAGCGCTCGGCACAACGACGACGAACGCTCGGCGTACACGGTGCGCAGGTGCTCCACACACTCGTCGAGCAGGCCAAGCTCGATCATGCTGCGCATGACGCCAGACATCATCGGGTTAAGACCACCGCCGCTCTGTACCAATCCGGAGTGCATCAGCGTCTTAAGCATCGACGGCGCACCGTGAATCCACCCGAGTCGCAGTGCCGGTGCACAGATCTTCGAGAACGAGCCGAGTGACAACACGCGCGCTGAGTGTATATGGGCCGCCAATGGTAGCGGCGGCGCCACGCCGAAGTCGAGCAGATGGTACACCTCATCAGCGACGATGAGCAGATCATGCTCGTGACTGATGGTGAGGAGTTGCTCGCGTCGCTCGGCGGACATTGTAATCGCGGAGGGATTCTGAAACGACGGAATGGTGTAGAGCAACGCTGCTCGGTGCTGCCGCAATGCGTTGCGCAGCGCCTGAGTGTCAATGCCATGGTCGTCGATCGGAATGCCGACGACATGCAGATGGTGGTCGCGAAAGACCTCGAGCGCGAGGAAGTACGTTGGCTCCTCCACAAAAATTGTGTCGCCCGGGCGCGTGAAACGAGTGCAGACGAGATCAAGCGCCTGCGATGCGCTCCCTGATACCATGAGGTCACGCGCGTGAATTGATGTCGCGTAGCGTCGACTGAGAAACTGCGCCAACGTGTCGCGGAACGTAGCATCGCCCTGGTCGGCGCCATACTGCAGCAACGCCTCGTCGTTCGTTCGCAAGCAATGCGCCGACGCTGTGCGCAGCGCTGACAGCGGCAGCAGCGACAGCGAAGGTTGCCCGTTGCCGAAATCAATCACGTCTGCGAGGCTGCGAATACAGCGCCATCCTCGCGCTCGCGCCGGTATCACTGAGTTCGCGAATTGGATTCATTGGCATGTCTCGCCTCGGTGTGTACCTACACACTTATTTGCCCGACGGCTTTGCCGGCGCTGGATCAAAGTAGTCGACAATGCGACGCGCCATCTGCCCGATAGCATCCTCGGCGTCACCGTACGATCCCACAATTTCATTGGAGAAAAACGACACCACGATGGGTCCGGATTTCGCGAAAATGATACCCACGTCATTCGCCAGCACTGGTGGAAAGTCACCGGTTTTGTGTGCGACTGGTACACTCAGGAAATGCGGGAGGCGCCGCGCGCC
>JAYSVL010000452.1:0-3993 GCA_043718595.1 Gemmatimonadaceae bacterium | reverse complement strand
GGGCTGGGGCAATCGCGACGTGAGCGTTCGAGACCGGCGCCTTGTCACCGGCGCAGGCGACGAGGGCGAGCGTGGCAGCGAGCGAAAATCGCGAGCGCATGATGGAGAGTGTTGAGGGCGGAGTGGGGTGCGTCACACGAATCATTTCGCGGGTAACGTCATCGCAGCGATCGGGTGATCCGCATCGGGGTACTTTGGCGCGACCGCACCCCGTCGCTGCAGGTAATGTCCATCACGGCCGTACTGGGTGCAGCCACTGTCACGTGATTGCTGATTGCCGAGGCCAGCAGGGCGCCCGTCTGGCGATCCTGGACCGCAATTGCCGCAGATTCGGTGCCGTGGCACACAGCCGTGATGCGGCCGTCGACACGTACTTCAACCGTTGCCGTCGAAGCACTGTCAGACGATGCAACGATGGACGGTGCAGACGTCGCGCCGCGCGTCGTCATCGTTCCGGCGGGGCCAACGATCCGAACCGCGTTGAGCGTTCCAGCCGTGCGTTCGTCAAGCGGAATCGCGGCGACGAGCGTCGCGTCGCCCGAATGATCGACGTTGTTGGCATCGGCGCGATGCGTGGCGACGACGCGACCGCGCGCATCGATCAGCTCCACACGATAGGCGCCGAATGCGCCGTCCGTGGGATAGCCCTCAATCGCCACCGTCGGCAACAGGGACACGCGCGAGCGCGCGATGCGTCCGCGCACCACGATGACGTGCTGTCGTCGGGTGGGCGCAACGCGCGACGTAACAAGCGCGTTCGGCACACTGACGAGTCGCGCGGCAAGTAACCCGGCGTACGTGTAGGGGCTCGCCCATTGCGGGAAGCAATAGCCCATCAGGTCACCTGTCGTGACCGCCCTGGCCGCCGCATTCGATGTGAGTCCGATCGACCAACTGAAAACATCGTGACCCACTGTTCCGATGACGCCGTTCGGCACGGGGAACGCGGGATCCACGCCGGTTGCGCCGCCGCAGGGCGCATGTCGGCGACCCAGGGTGTGCGCCAGCTCGTGCGCCACCAAGTCGGCCGATTGTCCGGTGTTGGTGAACCAGCCGGTCTGGACGACCGTGGACGTTCGGGTGCCGCGCGCCACGGACGCCGGCGACGACGGGATATAGGAGAACCCCCCGAAGTTGGTAAACGTGAACCCTGCTGGCGGACGCACAACGCCCATCCAGTACGTGTCACGCGACGACGTGTCTGCGACGCGCGCGAGATCCAGATCTTGCAGCACCTGCAGCCAGAAACCCTCAGCGCCTCCGCTTGGCGCCGAGCCAAATGTCGCCGACGACACCAAGGGTGTGCCCACTGATATCGCTAACGGCCCCAGGGGAAAGGTCCGTCGCAATGTCGGCAAATACCCCTCGATGTTGCCACCGGAAATGTTTCCAGTCGCGTCGCCGTGCGCGCTCAGCACGATCGGAATGAAACGAATGCGCATCGTCGGCAGCACCGCGCTGACCAGCGGTGCGGGAGCTGACCGCGGAAACACATCGTTGGTGACGTCGACATCGACCGCGATGCCGCGCGGATCGCGGCGTAGACGCCATCGCAATCCGCTGCGCAATGACGTTTTCGGCAGCAGGAACTGTGCACTCGGCTGTTCGTACGTTGAGGCGCCGGTAAACGGCGGCGGCGTGAGTGTGTCCGAGCGCACCGCGGCGCCCGAACTGTCAGTCAGGGTCAGCACCAGCTGCCCCGGCGCACGATTGGGCGCGGTGGAGGACAGCAGCACGTTGAGCACCGCGCTGTTCCCGTCGAGGATCATCGGGATCGCGCCGTCTGCTTGCTGGACGCCCTGTGTCCACTGCGCATCAGTGATGGCGAAGTCCGCAGCCGGAACGGCCGTCACGGTGACGCTCGCCATAACCGTGATGCCTTCGCTGGTCACTCTGATGGTGGTGGTTCCCGCTGCGACGGCCACGACGCTCGCACTCGTCCCGTCGGAGGACGCGGTGACCGTCGCAATGGAAGGGGTCGACGATTCCCATCGGACAACACGTCCACTCAAGAGGCTACCGTTTCGGTCCCGCAGGTTGACGTAGAACGATTGCCGTCCGCCCACCTCGACCGTGACACTGGACGGCACGACGACGATCGACCCGACAGTCGGCTGATTCTGCGGCGACGTGCTCCGTTCGCCGCATGACATGAGGCCCAAGGCCGCGCCGACCGACATCGCGCAGACGGCGACCGGCACTCTCATGAACAACCCGTGGACGTGACCAATCGGCGTAGGAGAGATTCGAACTCACGGAACCCTTTCAGGTTCGGCGGTTTTCAAGACCGCTGCCTTAAACCACTCGGCCACCACGCCCAAGCGACCAAAGCTATTGCGTTCTCGCGACAGATCAACGGCGATGCCGATTCCCGAGCCTGCGGCGGGTTATCTTTCATGGCTGCGCGCCACGGTGTGTAGCGCCGAGGTCTCCCCGTAAGCGAGTCGCACCGAGCGTCATGGCACTGTTGGGTCTCAAAGATGTACGCGTCGCGTTTGGCGGGCCGCGACTACTCGACAGCGCGCAATTCGCGATAGAACGCGGCGAACGCGTCTGCCTGCTGGGACGAAACGGCACAGGCAAGAGCACCATGCTCAAGCTGCTCGACGGAACGATTCCGCCGGACGCTGGCGAGGTGGTCCGGCAGACCGGCGTGACGGTGACGCGGCTGTCGCAGGAGATTCCCGACAATCTCGACGGGAGCATTTTCGACGTGGTCGCCGCCGGCGTCGGCCCTGCCGGCACGTTGCTGGCGCAGTACCATCAGGCCAGTCTGCGTGTGGCGGTGTCACACGACGCGGTCTCCCTGCGCGCGCTTGATCGTCTGCATCACGCGATCGACGCCGCCGATGCGTGGCAGATTCACACGCGGGTCGAGACGGTGCTGGAGCACTTGTCGCTCGATGCCGACGTGCCGTTCGCCGAGGCGTCTGGCGGTCGCAAGCGACAAGCGCTGCTGGCGCGTGCGTTGGTGCGACAGCCTGATGTGCTGTTGCTGGACGAACCGACCAATCACCTTGATATCGATGCGGTCGAGTGGATGGAACGATTCCTGATCGCGCGCGGCACTACGCTGGTGTTTGTCACGCACGATCGAACGTTCCTGCGCACCGTCGCCACGCGCATCGTCGAACTCGATCGCGGCCAGTTGGTGGATTGGGGAACGGACTACGATACCTATCTCGAGCGCAAAGACGCGGCCCTCGAAGTCGAAGCGACCGAGCAGGCGGAGTTTGACAAAAAGCTTGCTCGCGAAGAGGTATGGATTCGCACCGGTATCCAGGCGCGACGCACGCGCAACGAAGGGCGCGTGCGTTCACTGGAAGCATTGCGCGTGGAACGCTCCGAGCGCCGTGAGCGGGTGGGGGCCGTACGATTGCCACAACAAGAGGCGGAACGGTCTGGCCGACTCGTGGTCGAGGCACGAGCCGTGCAGTTTGCGCGCGGTGCGCGGACGATCGTCCGCGATGCCGACGTCACCATCATGCGCGGCGATCGTGTGGGGATCATCGGCGCAAACGGTACCGGCAAGACCACGCTGCTGCAGCTGTTGCTGGGCACGCTCACACCCGATGCTGGCACGTTGCGACTCGGGACCAATCTGGACATTGCGTATTTCGACCAGCTACGCGAGCAGTTGGATCCTGATGCCACGGTGTTTGATAGTGTCGCCGGTGGTGCGCAAGAGGTCACCGTGGGAGGCGCGTCGCGGCACGTGAACGGCTATCTGCAGGACTTTCTCTTTCCCCCAGACCGTGCCCGCACTCCGGTGCGCGCGCTGTCCGGGGGCGAGCGGAATCGACTCCTGCTGGCGCGACTTTTTACGCGCTCGTTCAATTTGCTCGTGCTCGACGAGCCGACCAACGATCTGGACATCGATACGCTTGACCTGTTGGCCGATCGACTGCTCGAGTATACGGGTACGCTAATCGTGGTCAGCCACGATCGCGCGTTCCTCGATCAGGTGGTGACCAGTACGGTGGTATTTGAAGG
>JAYSVL010000451.1:0-4007 GCA_043718595.1 Gemmatimonadaceae bacterium | reverse complement strand
TTGTGGTGACAGGGCATGAAGTTCCGACGCTGCTCGACGCTGCGGATCACGTAACGTGGTGCACCGCCGGAACAACATACGAATTAGGGCCGCCGGCCACGGCGGTGCGGCATGAAGGATTTCGCCGCGAGTACCTGGGGCAACTCCAATACACCAGTGCGACGTGAGGCTGCGCCGCAGTCGCCGGACGACGAGTCCTGGCCGTCGCGACTATTTCGCTGGACAGGCCACGCGAGCGTTCCGAAAGGGTATGCGGCGCGCGGTGGAAGCGCGGGTTCCGCTACATATTTGACGTCGTCCAGGAGGGAGCTCATGCGTGCATGTCGCTGGTTGAGCATAGTTGTCGCTGTTCCCGCAGCGCTCTCCGCGCAAGCGCCGCTGGCAGCGACACTCGAGGAAACGATCCGCGCTCGTCTCGACTCGCTGCCGGCGCACGCGACGTTCTACGCGAAGCAGATCTCCACCGGACGCGAGGTGGCCATTCGCGCCGACGAGCCGATGAACACGGCGAGCGTCATCAAGATCGCGGTGATGATCCTCGCCTATCGCGATGCCGATGCCGGACGGTTGAACCTCGATGAGCGATACACCATTCGCCCGGAAGACGCGCGCCGCGGCACAGGACTGTTGCAGACGTTCGCGATGGGTCTGCAACCCACGGTGCGCGACCTGATCACCGAAATGATCATCACGAGCGACAACACCGCCACTGACATCCTGATCGGCAAGGTGGGGCTGCCGCGTGTCAATCGCATGCTCGACTCGCTCGGCTATCGCGAAACGCGGCTGCGCATGACCGTGGGACAGACATTCCGCGCGGTGTGGGAAGCGCTCGACCCGACGCACGCATCGCTCACCGATCGCGAGGTGTTCGAGCGCGGCTCGCCCAACGACAGTGGCGCAGCGAGGCGAAACACGGCGTTCGTGCTCGACTCGGCGAAATGGCTCGGCCGCACGACGGCGCGGGAGATCTCACGCCTGCTGGAGCAGCTCGAACGCGGCCAGCTCGCGACGGCGCAGTCCACCGCCGAGATGCGGCGCATTCTGCGGCAGCAGCTTTACACGTCGCGCCTGCCGCAGCGCGTGCGCTTTCGCGTGGGCATGGGGCACAAGACTGGCGACTGGCCGCCGCTGCTTGGCAATGACGTGGGGATCATGTATGCACCGCTGCCGAGCGGACCGATTGTAATGGCGGTGTTCACGAATGGAAATACCGGGAGTTTCTTCGATCTCGAAGCGACGGAGGGGCGAGTGGCGGAAGACATATTGAACGCGTGGGGGAAGTAGGCATGCGTAATTTTCACCAGCAACTCATGACGGTACGCGTCTCTCACGCCTGTTGTGTGGTCTGCACTTTGTGCTGTTGGCAGGTCTCGCGACCACCGCCGTCGCGCAACGGACTCCGGCATCTTCGATCCCGCGCGCATCATCGACATCGCGACGTTCGACACGCCCGCGCAATACTCCCAAGGCATTCCGTACGTGATGGTCAACGGAACGATTGTCGTCCGTAACGACCAGATCGTGAGCAACATTGCGCCGGGCCGGGCGATACGCGGAGTGCGCCCGGCGAAATGATCACCTGCGGCCGTCCATAGCGGGCACTCGTCCTAGCGCTGCACCACGGCATTTCCGGTGACGGTGCCCGAGTTGCTGATTGGCAAATTCGCGCGCACGGTACCGCCGTTGTTGAGCACTCCGCCGGATGCCACAATCAGTGACCCCGCCGGACCCGCCACATCCACCACGCCTCCGGATTCGACAGTCAACGTTCCATTGAGCGTCAGCGTCGTTGCGATGACGAGGGGGTTGCTGCCGGTGGTGACGCGGGCGCCGCTGGCGACGACGAGATCGAAGAAGCGATTGCCCGAAGCGCTCGAGCACATCCGGATTGCCTGCGGCCGCGCTGCCGAACCGTTCATCACGACACGCGTTCCACTCGGCACAAACTCGGTGTCGTTGTAACAGCCGTTCTGGAAATCTCCCGCCACGCGAATGGTGCCGCTGGTGAGCTTGCCGCGCTCATCGTTAGAGGCGAAGGTGGTCGAGCCGCCCACGATCAGCAGATCCGCCGGATTACTCATGGTGAGTGTGCCACCAACGGCGCCGAAGTCCGTCCCCACCGTAATAATCTGGCCGTTCACCGTGAAATTGCCGGAGCCGATGGTGAGCCCGGCGATGGTCGTGAGCGCGCCGGTGGCCGTAACCGTGCCGGCAATTCTCAGGATGCTGATGACACCGCGCACGGTGACACTGCTGCCGGTCATGAGAACGCTACCCGGACCGGTGACGGTACCAGCGACATCAAGATGTCCGGCCACGCTGATCTCGTAGCCTCCGTTATCGACGGATGCGCCGCTCTGCACGATCAGCGTACCCACCACAAGGTTGCCCGCCGCGCGGGGTTGATTGGCGGCGGCGGCGGTGATGACCGCTGTGTCGGCGGCACCGGGAACGCCAGCCGGACTCCAGTTGCCGACGATCGACCAGTTGGCGGGTCCCGTCGCGTCGCCGCCCACCCACGTCTTGCGGACGCCCACCGTGCCGGTGGCCGAGGCCGTAAACTGCACGGGCGAACCCGAGAGCCCGTTTGCACTCGCCTCCACCGTTTGCGTTCCCAACGATGATCCGAGAGTCCACTGTGTCGAGGCCAGTCCGTTGGCATCGGTGCGCGCGTTACGCGCGCTGACTGTGCCGCCGCCCGCGATAACCGACCAGACGACATCGACGTTACTCACCGGATTGTTCGCGACGTCCGTCACCAGGACGACGATCGCGTCGCGCACCGGTGTAGACGCCAGCGCCGCCTGACCGTTACCAGCCCAGATGCTGATAATCGCGGCAGGGCCGCGCGTCACCGTAACGGTCGCCGTACCAGTTTTTCCGCCTGCCGCCGCGCCAATGGTAGCGGTGCCTGCGCGGCCAGCGGTTACGCGGCCCAATGCGTTCACGCGCGCGACCAGGGAGTCCGAGCTGGACCAGCTGAAACTGACGTTGGGCAGCGCGTTGTTGGCGGCGTCGAACGCGCGGGCAGTCAAGGTGACGGTATCTCCTGCGGTGAGCGCTCGCGTGGCCGGCGCAACGGTCACGGAACCCACGGGCGCCGCCGCGACCGCGGTCGCGGTGAACACCACGGGTGATCCGCTCACGCCAGGCGCGCGCGCTTCGGCCGTCTGCGTGCCCACCGCTGCCCCCAATGTCAACCGCGTCTGCGACCGACCCGATGCATCGGTGGTTGCTGTCCCGGGGTTAACGCTGCCGCCTCCCGCGGTGACGACCCATTGCACGGTTTGTCCGCTTACCGCAATGCCTTGTTGATCGACAACACCCACGAGTAGCGCGTTCGGCAGCGCGGTGGACACCGTGCCGGTTTGCGCATCGCCACTCAGTTTGACCAACGACGTCGCAATCGGCACATACACGGTGATTGACGACGTCGCCTGTTTGCCTTCCGCGCGCGCGGTGATGATCGCGTTGCCCGCGCTCCGGCCGTTGACGACGCCGGTTGAGGAAACGACCGCCTTTGTCGTATCTGAGCTCGTCCAGACGGGCACCCGCGATAGAAGATTGTTCTGCGCGTCGCGTGCCGAAGCAGTCAACGTGAGCGCTTGGCCCACCGCGATGGTCGCTCGCTCGGGCGCAATGGTCAGACTTGCCACCGGAGCCAACGGCCCGGCATACAGCAGCACGTCGGTCACTTGTCGTTGCTGGCCCGGCGTCAGCGTGACAATCGTAATGCCGCTCCATTGCACCGTCTGCACACCGGCTCCGACGTTCAACAGCTCCATTGCCAGAACGACGTCGCGTGCCGCCGTACCGGCGAGCCGCACGTCCATCGTCAATTGCCATTCATTGGCGTTGGGGTCGACGAGTCTGTCCACCCCTCCCACAATCTGGTTGCCGATCACTTCGCGGGCCGTGATGACGATGCGATTCACCGGGTCGGCCCGAGACGCGCCCGAAAGCGCGAACTGTGGTCGGACCGACAACTGGACACTGCGCCCTTC
>JAYSVL010000046.1:0-2779 GCA_043718595.1 Gemmatimonadaceae bacterium | reverse complement strand
TTGCAGCGGCGCGCAACACGCGCCCCGTCCCGCCGCCCGATCGCACACTATCTCGCAGCGCCACCATTCCATTGACCACGACCGCTTGCATGCCGATCGGATATTGAAATGGATTGGCAAAGGTGGCCACGTCGATCGTGCGGGCGGGATCGAACACGACGACGTCGGCCGCGAATCCCGGCGCGAGCCGCCCACGATCGACGAGTCGCACTCGCGACGCGGGAAGTGATGTCATTTTGCGAATCGCGCTGGCGAGTGAGAGCGCCTTGCGTTCGCGCACGTAGCGTCCGAGCACCCGCGGAAACGTTCCCGCACCGCGCGGGTGCGGACTGCCAGCACGCGTCGGTCCGTCGACAGCGAACGCGCCACCGTCCGAGCACACCATGCTCAACTCATGCGCCAGGAGGCGATCGAGGTTGTCCTCGCTCATGGCGAAGCCAAGCATGCCCACGTCGCCGCGATTGCGTTGCAAGAGCGCCGTGGCCGCCGCGTACGGCTCGTCGCCGCGCGCCATTGCATAGGCGCCGAGTCGCTTGCCTTCCGCATCACGATCAGCGGCGTCGCGCACGCTCGAGATTTGCACGTTATCCCAGCCGCCGATGAGCTCAACCTTGGCCAGCGCTTCAGCGCGAATGCGTGGCGCAACGGTAGTGTCATTCAGGCGCGCGAGAAATGCGGCTGTACCACCGTCTCGACTCCACACGGGAAACAAATTGGTCAGACCCGTGGAGTACGCGACATACGGATAGACATCGAACCTGGCGTCAATCTTGTCGGCACGCGCGGAGGTGATTCGCGCGAGTGCGGCATCAATCTTCGGCCAGTTGCGTGTGCCCTGCATCTTGAGATGCGAAATCTGTAACCCACAGCCAGCGCCGCGAGCGACTGCGATTGATTCGTCGATCGCCTCCAGCAACCGATCGTCTTCATTGCGCATGTGCGTGGCGTACACCAGCCGACGCGCGGCCAGGGGACGACAGAGCGCGACTAACTCATCGAGCGGCGCGAAGGCCCCGGGCGGGTATTCGAGACCGGACGATGCGCCGCACGCGCCCTCGGCGAGTGCGCGTTCCACCATCGCAGTCATGCGGGCCAGTTCGTCCGCGGTTGCGCGGCGATTCGTGTCGCCCACCACGGCGCCGCGCACGCTGCCCAAGCCGATCATGGCGGCGACGTTGACGGCAGGTTTGACATTGTCGAGCGTGCCAGCCCAGGTGGCGAACGAACGCTCGTTACTGCCAACAAAACGTGAACTGCCGTCCGCACCAGCGACAATCGTGGTCACGCCTTGTCGAATCACCGACTCGGCGCGCGGATCAGCTGCGAGCGAGCTATCTCCGTGCGAGTGAATATCGATAAAACCGGGGGCCACCGCGAATCCGCGCGCGTCCAGTTCGGTGCTGCCTTTCGCTGCAATTCGTGGCGCGACGGCGGCGATGCGACCGCCGCTAATTGCGACGTCGGCAATTCGACCGGGTGCGCCGGTGCCGTCAAAGACGATGCCGCCGCGAATGATCAGATCGTGATTTGCGCGTCGAGCGATCCTTGGGTGCGATAGCGGTGCCGCGACGGCTGCGAACGTCGCGGAAATGACGAACTCGCGTCGAGTGGTCATGACGGTGTGGGAGAAGTGCTGGTGGCGATGAGACAATCATCGCCGCAAACTCCGGGAACAGCAACAGGGCCGCGAATTACGCGAAAACACGCGAATGGGACGGAACTGGAGCGAATTGCGTCACGAACACCAAAAGTTTTCGAATACTACTCAAACTTTACTCAAACAATTTCAAACAACTCAAACCAGCTCAAACCATATTTCAAAAACATTTCAAAAAGCTTTCAAACATTTTCAACTTTTTTCAACTATTTCAGAAACTACCATTACGAATGCTGGTGAAAGACCTCAAGCAGTCTCTTGTTGCTTTTGATTCGCGCGTTTTCGCGCAATTCGCGGCGCTGTTGCCGTTGTTCGAGTCGCCCGCCGCAATGCTGCGTGCGCGCGAGCTGTATTTGCGGCGACCGTCCGAACCAGTAGCTGGCCTTGACGTCCGAGAGCGCGAGGCGTCACGTCGCTGCAGGACGGAGAGAATGCTGGCGGGTCGCGGATCAAAGCTGCGCACGACTACATACAGGTTGCGCGTCGGCGCCGCGGGTGATGCGGGCGCGACGCGCGACTTCGGCGCGGGCGTCGTTGGCGCCGATGTTGCAGTGACAGCAAGCTTGTGGAGTGCGGTGAAGAGCATGACGCGACAGGTGGCACCACCCGAATTAGCACGGGACAAGCGGCAATTATCCCACGCGACAAAGCGACGAGCCAGGTTCGACTCGTCGCTTTGGAATGTCGCGGTGTTACGATGTCGCGCGTTGTGGCCCGAGTGGCATTATGGCGTGATCACCGGCGTCTGCACGTTGTACACGCTGTTGAAGAGCATCTTGAACGTACCGTGCGGTTGGCCGCGGAACGTGATCTCGGGGCCAAAGAGGAACAACTTGCCGCGGCCGAGCGATGCCTCCACGGCCGTCGTGCCACCTTGCAGGTAGTTCTGTCCCCACGCCCATCCGCTGCGTAGTGGCGTCGCGGAATCAAACCACGCCACCGGGCGTACACCGCGTGCCGAGGCTGTCGGATCGAGGCGGAACACCGGATTGTTGTTGAAGAACATGTCCGTGTGGCCTTGCATACCGAGTGCAGAACTCGCGGTGCTGTCGACGGCGATACGCAGGACCGACCCCGGCACGTAGAACTTGTCGGAGCCGAGGTGCACGTCGGCTTCACCAG
>JAYSVL010000450.1:0-12823 GCA_043718595.1 Gemmatimonadaceae bacterium | reverse complement strand
CAGCGCGCGCAAGCGGACGAGCCGCGAGGCCAAGCGGGAGCGGGAGAACGAATAGTGCGATTCGGCGTGATTTCGGTATAGCGCGCAATATCCGCAGTTGCGAAGTTCGCGAGGGTTGTCGATACTCCCCGAGGTGGACGTTCCGTTGGTGGTTCGATGTCGCAGGAAGCGCCAGGGTTCGTTCGCATGTTGCCCAGACTCCCGGACCCGTTAGCCACGGGTCGCTCCGATTACCATTCGCAGGAGATTCGTCCCATGCTGGATCAGTTCGGGTCGTCGTCGCAGGACGCGCTCGAAGCGATGTCGCGGTCTGTACCGGGCCTCGCGTTCGGTGCGTCCGTAGTGGCGATGGCGCAAGACGACTTTGATGACGAAGACATTGACGACGATGTCGACGATGATGAGGATGATCTCGACGATCTCGACGATGATGAAGAAGACGAGGACGACCTCGATGATGATGACGAGGATGATGAGGACGACGACGATCTGGATGATCTCGACGACCTTGATGATGACCTTGATGACGAGGACGATCTCGACGCGGGTGACAGCGACGACGACGAGTGACGCAGCCTGGTTGACGCTCCGAGACGGCTTCGCTTTATTACTAGGCTCTGGTGGAGCGCGTCATAGCTCCGATTGGGCCTTTAGCTCAGGTGGTTAGAGCGCACGCCTGATAAGCGTGAGGTCGTAGGTTCAACTCCTACAAGGCCCATACGTGGTGTCGCACGTGTATCGCGAGTGGCAGCGGGCGAGTGCTCGTGTGCACGACCAACATTTCTTCGTTGCGACGAAACCTGGACTGTTCGCGCACGGTCAGCGCGACGTGCCGGCAATGTTGCTCGCCGAACGCGCCGTGGTAGCGCCAGGCGACGTGGTGGCGTACGTCAATTGCGGCAGCGGGCTATTCGGTGCGGTTGCCGCGCGACGTGGAGGCGCACGTCACGTGGTGCTGACGGATCGCCACGTGGTGTCGGCCGAGGCGGCACGACGAACGATCGCCCTGAACGACGTCACGGGGGCCACCGTGGCCCTGCAACACGGACTCACCGACCTCGTGGCCGACGACAGTGCCGATGTGGTGGCCATTCGCCTGCCGTCGGCCAGATTGCCGATGTTGCTGCTCGTGCATGAGGCGTTTCGCGTGTTGCGCCTCGGCGGGCGCTGTTATCTCGCCGGGGCGACGGACGAGGGCGCCAAGGCGGCCGTACACGCGATGGAGACCCTCTTTGGTGGCGCGACGGTGCTGTGGAGCGGCGGTGGCTGCCGCATCGCCAGTGCCACCAAACATGGTAACATCGTGGACTCGAACGACGAATGCACGAACGCATACGAACGCGCGGATGCGTTTCACCAAATCCCGCTATCGGTCCGTGGAATTGACTACGTGCTGTCCACGCGACCAGGCGTGTTCTCGTGGGAACACGTCGACGAAGCAACGCAGCTGCTGGCGGAAGTAATGGACGTGCGCCCCGGTGAAGCCGTGTTGGATCTTGGCTGTGGTGCGGGTGCACTGGGGCTTGTCGCTGGCACGCGCAACAACCATGCACGCGTATGCCTCGTAGATGCGGATATCGAAGCCGTGCGATGCGCGGCGCGAACCGTCTCGGCACACCGATTGACGAATGCGACAGTTGTCGCGAGTGACATCACCGACGCGGTGCGCAACGAACGATTCGACGTCGTCGTCAGCAACCCGCCATTCCATGTGGGCAAGCAGACCGCGCTCAATGTGCCGCTGGAATTTCTCCGTCAGGCGCGCGACGTGCTGTTGCCGGGTGGACGGCTCATTGTCGTCGCCAATCGGACCTTGCCGTACGAGCGGGCGCTGGCCGCGATGTTCGCGCATGTCCGGGTGGCCGTGGATGGCGCGCGTTTCAAGGTGCTGGAGGCAACGACGTCGCCGAACGCGCCGTAAGGCCGGCAATTTCGTGCGCCAACAGCAAGCGCCACGCAGCGGGAGCGACGTCAAGCTGCAGCGGTCCGATCGCCGCGCGATGCAGCAGCTGCACGTGATTACCGACGGCGACAAACATGCGTCGCACCTGATGATATCGTCCTTCCGTGATCGTCAGATGCGCGGTGCGTGCATCGATGACGGTGAGCGACGCTGGTCGGAGCGGGGTTGTCTCGCCGTCGAGCAATAACGTGCCACTGGCAAACATTTCCGCTTCGTTACCGCGCAGGTCGTGCGCCAGCGTGACGGCGTAGGTCTTGGCCACGTGCGCTCGCGGTGCCGTGAGTCGATGATTCAGCGCGCCGTCATCCGTCAGTAGCAGTGCACCCGACGTGTCGCGATCGAGTCGACCGACCGGCGCGAGAACGGGTGAACGCAACAGGAAGCGCGGTGGCAGGAGTTCGTACACCAGCGGACCATCGCCTCGTGTCGAACAGACGTAACCGACGGGTTTATGGAGCAGCACCACGAGACCGGGCGCGGGATCGAGCGCTTCCCCGTCAACGCGCACCTCATCGTGCACGACATCATCGCCGTCCCGCAACGCGCCGCCGCCAGCCCGGGTGACGCGGCCCGCGGCGATCAGGTGAGCGACTTCTCGTCGCGAGCCATAACCCAGATTGGCCAGATACTTCAGCAACTTCACGGAAAGGGACTCGGCTCGGCGCGCGGGTATTGAGATGCAGCAGGTCGCAACGCAGAACTCCGCGATGCTTGCACGGAAATTGAACATCTTGTCGTGTGGCATGCGCGACCTCGCCAATTGGTGAGTGCCGCCGAAAAGGGGGGACAGATATGGTACGAGGAGACGCGGCCCTTCCGCTGCGCGCATGCGCCAGAGAACATTGACCGTATGACAATTCGCACTACGTCACCGAGGCCGTTGCGGACGGTCGCACGGCAGTTGCTCCGGTATCTCGCGTCACGACGTACCCTCGCGGTCAGCGGTGCCCTCGTGTGGTACCCGCATGTGGCGTGTGCACAGACCGCTGCTCGCGAACGAGTGGACGCCAAACTCCAGACACAGCTTGAAACGCTCGTCCGGGGTTTTCGCGGGGACGTGGGCATCTACGTGCGTCACCTGAAGAGTGGTCGAACGGCTGCGGTGCGCGCTGATGAGCTGTTCCCGACGGCGAGCATGGTGAAGGTCCCAATTCTCATCGGCACGTTCGACGCGGTCGTTAAGGGACGTTTGCGTTTTGATCAGATGCTGACGTATCGCGATTCCCTGCGCTACCAGTACGACGAGCCACTCTCCATGCCACGGGACTCGGCGCAGATCCCGCTCGCCAAACTGGCGCTGCACATGATTACAGAAAGCGACAATACCGCATCACTGTGGCTGCAGGGGCTCGTACGCGGTGATTCGATTAATCGGTGGCTACACGACCACGGTTTTGACTCCACACGTGTCAACTCACGCGTGGCTGGTCGCGAGGCGTCGCGCACTATGTACGGCTGGGGGCAAACCACACCGCGCGAGATGGCGTCGTTGCTCGTCATGATTCGCGAGGGGCGCGCGGTAGACCGCGGCGCCAGCGAAGAGATGTACCGGCATTTGACGCGCATTTACTGGAACGGGGAAGCATTGTCGCAGGTGCCGCCATGGGTGCAGGCGGCCTCGAAGCAGGGGTCGGTCGACAAAGCGCGTTCGGAGGTGGTGCTCGTCAACTCGCCGTCGGGTGACTACGTGTTCGCAATTACGACGAAGAATCAGGAAGACGTGTCGTATCGGGCGGACAATGCCGGCTACGTGCTGATTCGCTCCCTGTCCGCGCTGCTGTGGCGCACGTTCGAACCGAAGCATCCATTCGCTCCGCACCCGTCAGCAGCGAAGTTCAGGCCGCCCGAAGAACCGTAGCCGCGTGTCACTAGTTGGAGAGGCCGTACTCCACCGTTGTCACCACCCGTACACGCTTCACCACCTGACTCTCTTCTGAAATACCAGCGGCCTGATCCCGCGGCAAGATCTCGAAGACGCCCTGATACGCATGTCGGATACCGGACAGTGTGCTCTTCGAGTCACGCGCGAATTGCTCGGCGCCCTCGCGCGCTCGCGCCGTCGCTTCAGCAATCATGGGCGGCTTCAGGTCATTCAGTTTTGTGAAGACAAACGTTGGTCCGCCCCCACCGTACTCCTGACCCGACGACAACACGACGCCGTTGCGCACTAATTCCGGAACGCGCTGGCTTGCGGTCTGGACGAGCGCCACGCGTGTCGATCGCACCACCAGTGTTTGGCGAATGATGTACCGACTCCCCGTCTGATAAGAGCCGGTAGTCCGGGAGTCCTGGACAGAAAACTCTTGTAGTGAGATCTCGGTGCCGGCCGAATCGAGTCCTTGTGCGGTAAGGAAGGCGCGCACTTGGCTCACGTTGCGCTCCAGTGTGGCGTTGGCGCGCACGAGATCTTCGTCTGTTGACACAAGACGCAGTGGCCAGATGGCCAAGTCCGCCGTTGCCTCGCGTTCCGCGACGCCCTTCACCGTCACCGTACGATCACCAGTGCGCATACTGGCCACACCGGCGCCGGCAAGAAATCCGCCGGCCGCGACGCCAACCGCAAGGAGCAGCGCCGGCACCGTGAGACTACGCATCGGGGACAGGGAGTCAGTCATCGTCGGAGAGTAGGTCTAAAGAAGGCTCGGCGTGAAACCTACAACCGCGCGCAAGGTTGACATAGGGGGAGGGGGTATCTATCCCTTAGCGTACGCTCGTGTTGGTCGAGCGGCCGGTCTAACCCTTGCACGTGAGCGAGAACGATGAACGAACTGGCACTTGAGATTTCCGGCATGTCGTGCGGCCACTGTGTCGGCGCCGTCAAGAAGGCGCTTGCGGCTGTGCCGGGCGTGACCGTCGAACAGGTGGCGATTGGGTCGGCCACGGTGTTGTTCGATGCACAGGTTGTAGACGTCGCGCGCATCGCCGCGGCCGTGGACGAGGCCGGCTTTGTCGTGCTGAGCACGCGCTAGCGCTGATGGCTGACGCGCGCACGATTCGAATCCCCGTATCGGGGATGACGTGCGCTGCGTGTCAGGCGCGCGTGCAGCGCTCGCTACAGAAGCAACCCGGTGTGGCCGATGCGTCGGTCAACCTCATGTTGCATGATGCGACCATTCGTTTCGATCCGCTGGTGACGACGGCAGACCGACTTGTGTCGGCCATTCATGATGCGGGGTACGGCGCGGAACTCGCGGCAGCCGGACAGTCCGTGATGGACGAACAGGACGCGCGCGATGCGGCCACAGCGACCGAGTTTCGCGAACTGCGCATCAAGGCGGCGGTGAGCGCGGTGGCTGGTGCGGTGGCGATGGTACTTTCGATGCCACTGATGAGCCACAACGCGATGTCTGGTGCGGTGGCCGATCCGTTCATGCAGTGGGCGATGCGCGTGCTTGACCCTGCGTTACGCCGACTCCTGCCGACCGTATACGATGTGCCGACGGCCATTGTGCCATGGATCTTGCTCGGCATGACGCTCATCGTGATGCTGTGGGCGGGTCGGCAGTTTTATGTACGTGCGTGGGCCGCGTTGCGACACCGCGCCGCCGACATGAACACCCTCATCTCGGTAGGCACAGGTGCAGCGTTCCTCTACTCATTGCTAGCAACAGTCGCACCGACGGTGTTCACCAGTCGCAGCGTCGCGCCAGATGTGTACTACGAATCTGTCATCATCATCATTGCGTTTATCTTGGGCGGTAACGCGTTCGAGGCGCGTGCGAAGTCGCGCACCGCAGACGCGTTGTGCGGGCTTGCCCGCATGCAACCACCGGACGCCCGAGTGATTCGCGACGATCGCGAATTTACCCTGCCGGTGGAGCAGGTGCTGACAGGTGACGTCGTGCTCATTCGGCCGGGCGAGCGTGTGTCGGTTGACGGCGAGGTGGTGTTCGGAGAAAGTGCTGTCGACGAGAGCATGCTCACCGGCGAGTCGATGCCAGTGCACAAACGTGTTGGTGATCGCGTGATCGGCGGGACGCTCAATGGCAGCGGTGCCTTCCGGCTGCGGGCCACCACCATCGGCGCTGACAGCGTGCTCACGCAAATCGTCTCGTTGATGCGCGATGCGCAGGGGTCGCGGGCACCAATTCAGGCGCTGGCCGATCGTGTGTCGGCGGTGTTTGTGCCAACCGTGATGGTCATTGCACTCATCACCTTTGGCGTGTGGTACGCAGTCGCGGAGACCGCGCCCGTTGTGCGAGGTTTTGCCGCAGCGGTGGCAGTGTTGATCATCGCCTGTCCGTGCGCCATGGGGCTGGCGGTTCCCACGGCGGTGATGGTCGCGACTGGTCGCGGGGCGTCGCTTGGTGTGTTGATCAAAGGTGGTGAGGCTTTGCAGCGCGCTGGCGACGTTAGCGTGATCGTGCTCGACAAAACAGGAACGATCACTGAAGGTCGGCCGTCGGTCACTGACGTGTTGCTCGCCCCCGCGAACGAGGGTGCCGAGCGACGCACCGAGCACGAGGTGCTGGCCCTCGTTGCCTCGCTCGAATCCGTGAGTGAACACCCGCTGGCCGAGGCGATCGTGCGCGAAGCAACAACGCGCGGCGGCGCCGTGCACGCGCCGTCGTCATTTCAGTCGGTTGCGGGACGCGGCGCTATCGGCGTGGTGGACGGCCACGCACTGCTGGTCGGAAACGCCGAGCATCTTGCGGAACACGGTATTGAGGTGACGCCAATGTTGAGCGACGCAGAGCGCCTGAGCGCGCGCGGAGCCACTCCGGTCTACGTCGCGATCAACGGATCACTGGCTGGCCTTATCGCGATCGCGGACCCCATCCGCGGCGCGTCGCGCGAGGCGCTCGGTGCGTTCGGCGCCATGGGTGTGTCAGTGGTGATGCTCACCGGCGACAACGTGCGCACCGCACGCGCGGTTGGCGATGCGCTTGGCATTGAGCGCGTGGTCGCCGGCGTGATGCCCGCTGGGAAGGTGGATGAGATACGCAAACTGCAAGCTGCCGGCGCCATCGTCGCCATGGTCGGCGACGGCGTCAATGATGCGCCCGCGCTGGCGCAGGCGGATGTTGGCATGGCCATGGGATCGGGCGCCGATATCGCCGTTGATGCAGGTGACGTGGTGCTGATGCGCGGCGACTTGCGCACCGCCGCGTCCGCAATCGCGCTGTCGCGTCGCACCATGCGTATCATCAAGCAGAATCTGTTCTGGGCCTTTGTCTACAATGTGATTGGCATCCCGATTGCCGCCGGCGTGCTGTATCCCGCTTTTGGACTGCTGCTCAGTCCTGTGCTTGCCAGCGCTGCAATGTCGCTGAGTTCCGTAAGCGTCGTGGGCAACAGTCTTCGGTTGCGGAGAGCGCGCCTGTGAGTACGCGCTCGCGCACCAATCATACGGCCGACGACGCGGACCTCCGGAAGGCAGTTGGCGTGGACGCGGCAGTCAAAACGCGAAACCTCACGCGCCTTCGTCGCATTGAAGGGCAGGTGCGCGGGTTGCAGCGAATGGTCGAGGACGATCGCTACTGCGCGGACATCCTGACGCAGGTCTCATCCGTGCACGAGGCGTTGCGCGCTGTCGCGCGCGAGCTGATGCGCAATCATCTCAAGCACTGCGCTGCAGCGTCTATCCGTGCTGGTGATGCCAGCGCCGACGCGATGTGCGACGAACTCGTCGAGTTGATGTACAAGCACAGCCGCTAACGTCCGTTACTACCGCGGCGGTGCCGGTATTGGCCGTGCGCTCGTTACCCACGCCGTCCACCAGATATCCCGCAGCATTTCTGCTCCATCGGCCAGACGACGTGATGTAAACGCCTTCTGCTCTGGCGTAGTGGTTTCGGCCTGGAAGGGCGTGGCCTTGTCCATCACATACAGTTCGTCGAGATGGCCGAACGTCGCCATCAGGTAGGCGATCACTGCCTCGCGGAGGTTCGGAAACACGCGTGGCGTCGCCGTCATCCCGCTCAGGATGTCAGGTAGTTTGATCTGCCCTTGCACATACCGTGACTCGAAGCGGGAGTGGAAGGTGTTGTCCGTGGTAAAGCCGCGCGGATTCTCGCCGATCCAGCCATTGTGATGCTTTGTGGTGTGATGCGGGTTCGAACCGTCCGCGACGTAGTGACCGAGAATGCCCGCATCGTCAATGACACGAGCCTCAATCCAGCTGCGCACAGTGGAGTCGGGTGCGATTCGCCAGAGGCGAAAGTCACCGCGCAGTTGCTGTGCCATCTCGAGGATTTCGAATGGCAGAAACCCAACGGCACTCGCCGCAACACCAGCCGCACGCAATGTATCGGCGAACGCATAACGATTCGGTGCGGCGAGCGCGGCGCGCAGCACATTCGGCGCCACCAGATCCATGTCGATATAGTGCTCCGGCGATGTGCTGCCTTCGAGCGCAGGGTCGAGGGTGCGCTCCGTCCGATCCTTCCAACGATCCGGCTCCGGATTGAGGTAGGACAGCCGCGCACCGGCCGAGCGGAAAAATGCCGGCATCTCGGACGGCAGTGCCTGAGCAGCGGCAAGTCCGATCAGACGATGACCGACATCGCCCCACGCGAAAAGGTTGGCGGGTACGAGGGCCAGTGCGGCCGTCATCAACACGACGTGCCGAGTGAGTGAGTGGCGGCGTTGGCGTGCCGAGCGCGGTGCGCTGCATGGAACAACGCGATCAGCGGCGTGTGGCATGATCGTGCGGCATGAGAGGGTAGGCAGATTGGAGGCGACCGGCGGTGCAATGGCGAGCCAGCAGGAGACGGAAGTTACCTCACCGCTACCCGTCGGGCATCAGTCAATCGGCAGTCGGATTTCCACGCGACAGCCGCCCACCGACTGGTTGCTCATTCGGAAGGCGTACCGATCACCGTACAGCATCGTGAGCCGCTGGCGCGTGTTGGTGAGACCGATGCCGAGTCCGTCCACCGACGGTCGCGCGGCGAGAAAGCGTCCGCTGGTGGTGATGAGTCCGTCGAGTCCCTTGCCGTTGTCGTCAACGACAAGTTCGAGGGCGTTGCCAACGCGTCGCGCCAGCACATGAATGCTTTGATCGGGGTTGCCAGGGGCGAGTCCATGTTTGAGCGCGTTCTCCACGAGTGGCTGCAGGATAAAACTTGGCACCAGTAGGTCGACGGCGGACGAGTCCACATCAATGTCCACGGCCAGCCCGCCGCCATAGCGCACTCGCGCGATCTGCAAGTAGAGCTCGACGAGCTCAATCTCTTGCCAGAGCGGAATCGTTGACGACGCGGCGCTGCGGAGCGACAGCCGCAGCAAATCGCTGACGCGCGTGAGCGTGCGTTGGGCTTCGCGCACGTCCATTTCCATCAACTCCGCGACCGCATTCAGCGCGTTGAACAAAAAGTGCGGATTGAGCTGCATGCGCAACGCATCGAGCTGTGTGCGCGCCAGTTTTTGCTCCAGCTCCGACGCGGCGCGATCGCGTTCGCGGTAGCGGCGCACGAATTCCACCATGTACGCCGCACCAAGGACGGCCCAGTACAGCACCACCTGAAATGCGAGATTGGCCACCAGCACCTGTCGCACGGACGCCAGAAAATTGCGTTCCCCGACGGTGCGAAATGTGTGGTCCATCCAGGCGATCGCGAGCACGTTGACCACGCAAATCAGCGCACTCGCACTCAGGTGTACGGCGAGCCATGGCCAGAATCGCCTCGCCGCAAGCGGCACGCGGTCGACGAGCGTGAGGATGCCCTGCGCCCAGAGGCTCCACAGGAGCCACGTCGCCACCTGCCAAACCAAGGCCGTGCCGACCCCGTAGTAGTTGCCAAAGGCGTCGCCGAGGACGGTGAGTTGAACCGCGCCAAGCACGCCGGGTATGAGCCACACGAGCGCAAAGAGCAGACGTGTCACGCGTTTGAGTTGCGCACCCTCGTCGGCGATAGTCAGCGGGGTTGTTGAGGCAACCATTCCGGGCATAGCGACGTCAAAGAAGTGTTCGGAGGAGCAGCGAACCGTCAGCGAGGAATCGGCACATGCGTCGAAACTTTTCCGCGGCTCGTCGCATCATGTAGTACGAGTTTAGTACGAGCGCACTACGAGACCACTCGTCGCCGCGTGTCAGGACGAGCCGCTTCCCCCGGCTCGTGCCATGGTGACTTGAATGAACCGCAGGGGCCGGAGACGGTGAGCATGCGTGTATTGATCGTAGACGATGAGGCGCTCGCGCGTCAGCGTGTTCGTCGACTCCTGCAAACCGAGGCGGACGTAGAGATCGTTGGCGAAGCCGATTCGGGGCACCGCGCTGTGAAGATGATTCGTCAGCTACGACCCGACCTCGTGTGTCTCGACGTGCAGCTCCCAGGCATTGACGGCTTTGGCGTGTTGCGCGAACTGGAGCACGAGTCGCCGCCGATGGTGCTGTTCATCACCGCATACGACGAACATGCCCAGCGCGCCTTTGATGTCCACGCGGTGGACTACGTCCTCAAACCTGTCGATGCAGACCGCTTTCGCGCCGCCTTCCTGCGCGCACGCAAACAGCAGGCTAATGCCTTGGCTGCCGAACGGCTCGGCGAACTGCTGGACACCGTGCGTCGACTGTCGTTGCCTGGAAGCGCCGCAGACGGTCGCGCTGATGTCGGTGCACCCCCGGGAAATGGTGCGCCTACGTCGAATGGACACAGCAACGGTCATTCCGCCTCGGGCACCAACGGAGATGGTGGGCACTTTGCCAGCCGCATTCTCGTCAAGCACGACGGACGCATGTTCTTTATCAAGACCACAGAGATCGACTGGATTGAGGCGGATCGCAACTACGTGCGTCTCCACGTCGGCAAGACGGCGCACACGATCCGTGATCGGATCAGTCATCTGGAAGAGACACTCGACCCGCAACTTTTTGCTCGCATCCATCGCTCGACGATCGTCAACCTGAATCGCGTACGCGAGATGCAGCAGTGGTTCTCGGGCGACTACGTGGTCTTGCTCGAAGACGGTACGCGATTGCGACTGAGCCGCCACTACCGCGAGCGCGTGGAGAAGCAGATCACGGTGTAGGGTGTAGTCCACACGCGTTCGCAAGCGAACGCACGCGCGGGCGTCGCCTGACATACTATTCACACATGTCCGCCGATCCCCCTGCAATGGCGCCGAGTTGGCAGTCACGCGTGGTGCATTTGTTGGTGCGCACACGCATGCGTCGATACGCGTTCGCTCCCATCGACCCGCTGTGGGTGCGCGACAACATGGGGAGACCGCGCGCGGCGCGTCGATGGATGGCGGGCACCACCGGTGTGCAGGTGGAGTTGCGTGACGCAACACCGGATTGGCCGGGTGGAGAGTATTTGCGTTCGCCGGATGCAGCGGCCACGTGCCCGGTCATTCTGTATTTGCACGGCGGCGGGTACATCGCATGCTCCCCGGAAACGCACCGCATGCTCGTTGCGTCGCTTGTGCGTCGCGTTCGAGGCGAGGCGTACGTACCGGCCTATCGGCTGGCACCTGAGCATCCGTATCCCGCTGCACTCGATGATGCCCGCATCGCCTATCGACACCTCGTCGAAACGCTCGGGGTTGCCTCCTCCCGCATTGTCATCGCCGGTGACTCGGCCGGAGGTGGTTTGGCGCTATGCCTTGCCCTCTCGCTGCGCGACGGCCACATGCCAATGCCAGCGGCCATTGTCACGTTCTCGCCATGGACGGATTTGGCGGCGACGGGAACCTCGCTGGATGAAAACAGCGATCGTTGCGCAATGTTCGCGGGCGACACGATTCGACGCGCCGCGACGTTCTATGTTGGCGCGTCCGAACCCACGGTTCCCACCCTGTCGCCGCTCTACGGCGATTTCCAGGGACTGCCGCCGATCCTCGTGCACGCGAGTCAGGATGAAGTGCTGCGTGACGACGCCATTCGGGTGGCGACCCGCGCTGCGGCCGCTGGCGTGACAGTGTCGCTTCGGCTGTGGGCCCATGTGCCTCACGTCTGGCAGTTTTTTGCCGCGGTGTTGCCGGAAGCGCGCCAGTCGTTGGACAGCGCCGCCGCGTTCATGATGCGGCATACGACGCGCACCGCCGCTGAGGAACGAGTGTCGCCAGACCGGTGACAAATCGTGACGGGCGTAGGGCAAAGGCGTCAACTGCACGATGCCCGCCGCCCCGTCCTCCTCCTATCGACCGCCAGATTGGAACCCGCTCGAGCGCGCGCTCACGGCGGAGTTCGGAACGGCGGCGGTCAATGCGGCCGCAGCCTTTTGGTTCATTGGATTCGTCGCCGGCCCAGACGATGTTGGCGAACTGCGCATCTACGAACACACGGTGACGCGTCGGCAGGTCACGCTCGATCATGCGGGAGGCGCGTTCCGCTGGTTTCCCGAAATCGGCACGTACAGCCGGATGAGTATCGAGGAAGCGCTCGTCGAAGCGCTGGCGTAGCCGTGCCGTCCAACCTCCCGTCCATCTCACCCTTGGGGACATCAGGGCCACCAGTCGCTCCATCGGACGGAGCGCTGCCGTCGCGCGGGCTCGTGCACATTGCGCCAACGCCGGGCAGCTCGCCAGCTGGCACTGCCGTTGAGGCTCCAACAGGTACGCCACTCGACCGGAGTGGGCTTAATCTGCTCGACCTGCTGGACGCGACCGATGTGCTTGTCGAGCGGTCGGAGACGGCACCAGTAGCGCTTGAAGTAGGTCTGGAGCGGGCGCGCGGCGCGCTGCTGCGCAATTTGCCCGGTGACGCACTCGCCGCGCTCGATCAGATCTGGGACGGCGCGAGTCGCACCGAAGAAGGGTGGTATTTGCGCAGCGGCGCTCTGACCGTGCTGGGGTTGCCCGTCGAGAGTGAGCGAGTGTCGCAGGAAGGGCTGAATGCGCGACCGTCGTCGGTCGCGCTGCGATTTCTGCAATCCCTCGCTCGCGTCGCGGTCGGTGACTTTGCTGGGGCACGTA
>JAYSVL010000449.1:0-12831 GCA_043718595.1 Gemmatimonadaceae bacterium | reverse complement strand
CTCGCTGAGGCCTTCACACAGGCGGCCGATGGTGATCCGCTGGACAGCGTACCCGAGCCGTTGCTGCTCGCAGCGCAACTTGGCGCGAATACCGAGTTCGGCGCGACGCAGCTCGAAGATCGACTACGACAGTTTCATGCCGAGGCGTACGAGTATGTGCACGCTGCGGCCGATGCGCTCGCCGCTCGCAATCTGTCGCAGTTCGGCGATGTCGTCGCACGTTCGCAACTGGGTGCAGAGCGTGCGTTGGCGAATCAGATCCCTGAGACGATGTATCTCGTTGCCAGCGCCCGCGAACTCGGCGTCGTTGCATCGAGCGCGTTTGGCGCGGGGTTTGGCGGCAGTGTGTGGGCCATGGTGCACGTCGACGAGGCCGAAGGATTCCTCACGCGATGGCGCCAGCGGTATGTGCAATCGTATCCATCGGCGGCCTATCGTGCGCAGTTCTTCACGACGAGACCGTCCGCGCCTGCGTTCGAGATGATTGGCTAACAAGATGCGGCTGACGGCGCGCCGCTAGTCCAGCGCGTTCGCAGCAAGCGCGATGAGGATGGAGAGGGCGCGCGCGACGCCACGCATGCTGTTCGTGTTGTCAAACCACTCGTCAAGCGAGTGCGCACCCCCGCCAGTGCCACCGGCGCCGATGGTAATGGCTGGCACACCGCGAGCGAGGGCGATGTTGGCATCGGTCGATGCAAAGGCCGATACCGGTTCGTTCCCTTGCCAGCGTGTGGCCAGCTGGGCGAGATGCACGAGCGAATGGGTGGCGTCGAGCGAGCCGCAAGGACGTTCGCCGAGCATCGTGATCGTGGCGCGCAGTGCAAGATCAGGACGCTGGGTTCCGTACACCGAGGGACTGCGCGATGCCTCCTGCACCGCTGTATGCACGATGCCACGGATCTCGGCGTCGATCAGCTGCAGGGCACGCTCGCTCGTGGACCGCAGGTCAACGTCGAACCACGCGTCTTTCGGAATCGACGTCAACGATTCACCACCGTGGATCCGGCTGATGGTGACCGCAACAGCACTCGACCGACGCGCGCCGAGTTGCGCAATCGCCGACGCCGCCGACACGAGCGCGTGCAACGGATTCGGCGTGCCATAATCCACCCAGCTGTGACCACCAGCGCCCTCAATGCGCACGCGAAGGCGACGCGAGCCAACGGCATGGTGAACGATCGCCGTGTCGCCCGGCCCATCGAGCACAAGGACAGCTATTGGTGGCTGCAATGCGCGTTCAGCACGACGCTCGAAGTAGTGTCGGGCGCCTCGTAAATTCCCTTCACCTTCTTCGCCGACCGTCGCGATCAGTTCGATGGGACGCTGCACGAGTGACGCGATGTGTGTATGTCGCACCATGTCAGCGATCGTCAGCATTGCGGCGAGCCCGCGACCGTTGTCGCCAATGCCGGGGCAGTGCATACGGCTGCCGTTGTTCGTGCACGTGAGCGGAATGCCGATGTCAAAGACGGTGTCGAGATGCGCGAGACACGAGACCGGCGCAAGTTCGGCGTCGACGTGCGGGGGCGACCAACGCGCCACCACGTTGCCTGCGCTGTCGATGCGTTGCTCCGTCCAGCCGCACTGCTGCAAGGCGTCGCGCATGTACAGCGCACGATGGTGCTCGGCGCCCGTCGGTGCAGCGATCTGCGCGATGGTCACCTGCTGCGCCAATGTGTGCTCATTCGCCGCGTCCAACCTCGCTGCGATTGGCGCGAGCGTCCGCCATCCGTGACCATCAAACGTCGCCCATAGCGAGGAACGCCTCAGCATGCGCTCGACACGCGTTGTTGGCTGGACACGCGCTCTTGGACTGACGCGCGGCTACGTCGCGACACGGACGTGCGCTGCGGTGGAGGACAACGCCGCGATGCCCTCGATCAATGCGGCAAGTGGCAGTCCGACGCCGATAAACAATGCCACGGGTTGCGTTGACGTGTGAGCAGCGGAGCGATCCAGCTGCGCACCTTTGCGGCCGCCGATGCGGTTCCAGACAAACATTTCATTTGGTCGGTCAGCAAAACGTACCAGTCCCTTCGCGCGCACTACGGCGGGCGGTAAGTCGCGCACGAAGGTGAGAAACGCCGCGCGGTCAACACGTTCCGGCAGGGGCCAGGTGGCCGTCGCGAACGGATGTGAGTGGGACTGAGGCACGTGTGACGGATGGGCGTGTGACGGATCGATGTGTGACGGGTGGAGATGCGACGTATGCGAGCGTGGCGAAGACATGTGCGCAGCATCGTCGTGCATCGACGAGTCGTACGCTGAATCGAGCAGCATCAGATGTTTGCGGTCCCGTGACGACGCGGGGGAATCGGCCAGCGTCCGCAGGTCCGTCGCAAACTGCTGCGGCGTTGTGCGGGCCGCGCGTGCATTGACCTCGAGCAGACGCGCGTCAACGGTGTGCTGCCGAGCCGCAGAGAGCCGATCTGTCCAGTTGAGGTAGAGATGCGTTGCCGTGGCCACCTGCGCGGCTTCCAGCGTGTTGTGCCACCACCGCTTTTGCCAGCGGCCTGCATCGATAACGGTGAGTTGCAGGGGCAACGTGAAATGTGCGAGCCGACGATCGGTAGTGAGGTAGCCGAGCAGCTCGTCAGACTCCGTAGCGCCATTGGCCTCGATGAGCATGACCGCGTTTGGTTCGGCGGGTACCGCGTGTAGTGCGTCCATCAACTCGCGCAACGACGTGCAGCACACACATTCGCCAGCCAAGGGTGTGACGAGCGCGTCCAGTTCGTTCAAACGCGAGGCGTCGATGTCGGCGTTTTCGAAGTCGTTGAGCAGGACGCGCACTTTGAGCCCTTGCCCGTGCAGCAGTGGAATGAGTTCGGTAAGGAAGCGCGTCTTCCCGGCTCCCAGAAAGCCGACGATCAACACGAGCGGCGTCATCGCCGGTGCCATCACCGCCTCGTTTTCGATCCGTTGGGTCCGATCGTGCGTTCGTACAGTTCAAAGATGCGGCGATACTCATCCGTCCACGATGACGGACGAACAAAACCATGATCCTCGACTGGGTACGGCGCGAGTTCCCATCCGGTCTTGCCCAGTTCGATAAGTCGCTGCGTGAGCCGCACGATGTCCTGGAACTGCACGTTCGTGTCCACCATGCCGTGCGCCATGAGCAACGGATCTTCGAGTCCCTGCGCGAAGTAAATGGGCGACGACCGGCGATAGGCGAGGGTGTCATCCTGCGGCAGGTTGAGGATGCCACCGGTGTAGCCATTGTTGTAATGCGACCAGTCGGTCACGGAGCGCAGCGCCGCACCGGCGCCAAACTCTTTCGGTGCGGTAAAAAGCGCCATCAGCGTCATGAAGCCGCCGTAGCTGCCACCGTACATGCCGATGCGCTCTGGTTGGATACCGTGCTCCTTCTGCAGCCATCGCGATCCATCCACCTGGTCCTGCAGATCGCGTCCACCCATCCAGCGATAGATCGCCGTGCGCCAGTCGCGCCCGTACCCGGCGGACGCGCGGTAGTCCATGTCGAGGACAACATATCCCTTTGACGCAAGGAAATGATGAAACATGTACTCGCGCGAATAGCTCGACCAGAAATCATGCACGTTGTGTAAGTAACCCGCGCCATGTACGAAGATGACCGCCGCCCCGTTTGGTGTCGCGCCAACATCTTGCGGACGATAGATGCGCGACGGCACCTCAACGCCATCACTGGCACGAACTTTCACGATGGCTGGCTTGATCCACGTTCCCGCGCGAAATTCCGTGCTGGAGGACGTCGTGAGCTGCGCACGCGCGCCGTCATCGATATTCGCGACGAACAACTCTGGCGGCACATTCGCCTGCGAGTACACGTCGGCGATGCGCTTGCCATCGCGACTAATGACCGCCTGGTGTCCGCCATGATCGCGAGTCAGTTGCTCACGCTTGCCGCCGTTTACCGGCATTCGATAGAGGTGTCGCACGAACGGTGACTCCTCGCTCGTATGCAACCAGAACCATTTACGATCGGCGGAGAGCTCGGCCCGCTCGACTTCCCAGCGGCCTTCCGTGAGTGCGCTGCGCCCACTTCCATCACGATTGGCCGCGTAGAGCTGCGCATAGCCACTCGCCTCAGACGCGAACCAGACGCGTCCATCAGGCAGCCACCCCATGCAACCACCGCACGGTCCACCGACCCACGCGGTGTCGTGCAGCGCCTCAACAGTTCGCAGCCCTCCGGAGTCCGTAACGCTCATCAGGTAGCGCCACTTGAAGTCGGGTGTGTTGGCAACCAGCAGCGCCGCGCTCCCGTCGTCGGCCCAACCGGCAACGCGCACCTGCGACGCAACACGCGTACTGTCGCCAGCGACAACAGACAGCAAGCGCAAGCGTCCCGTTTCCAGATCAAGACGATACGCACGCGCACGGGTTGCGACATCGCCAACTTTCGTTCGCCCTGGAATGTCTTCGGTAAAGCCGGTACTCGTGACGTAGTTGGGAACGATCGTGCTGCGCGCTGGTGCCGGAGGCGTGGTGAAGGTAATAACGACGGCGCTTCGCAAGCTTGGTGAGACGACGACCGATGCGACGCGTTCGCTCGTTGGCACATACGTGGTTTTGAGACGCCGTTGCTCGGCGCCGTCGCGTTCTGCTTTGGCGATTGAGTCCGCGCGTTGTCGATCTCGAATGAAGTCGAGCAACTCCAGCTGTTGCCGTTCCAGTGCGCCGCGCATACCAATGGCGCGCGCCGAGTCACGCGGCGGTGCGCCAGATCGAATATCAGTGAGCTGTTTAACGGACCCGGTCGCGATCTCCACCACAAATGCATTGCCGTCGCGGGTGAAGATCAGGCTGCGCTCATCGGCCGAGAACCGCGGATCGCTTTCACTGCTTACCGTCTCCGTGAGTCGGCGCACCGCGCTGGTCTTGACGTCGATCAGGTAGAGATCGCCGCGAGCGGACACAGCCCGCCACTTCCCGTCGCGCGTCTGCGGCCCATCGGCGAGCAATGCTGCCACACTGTCCATGTGCGCGTCGCTGACACGCTCAGGCGCGGCGCCAGCCGCGGCGCGCACGCGATACGGATGCGTGCTTTCGTCCCAGCGTGTCCCCGCCGTGTTCCACTGGAAGTAGATCCACTGTCCGTCGGCCGACCATGTCACATTTGCTGGTTCCCGGCCAGAGTGCTCGGGACCGCGCATGATGTTCGCGATCGTCAGATCAAAACGGCTGGGTGCGGATTGCGCGCGCAACACGCTGGCGCCTGTGGCGGCGAGCACGACGAGGACACACGCGACGCGATGGCGAATGGCGATAGATGACATAAGTACCGTTGGCGAGAAGTGCAGAATCGACAACCAACACTCCGGCGACGTGCAGTGGTGTCCCGCGCTAGCAGCAGCGCGACCCTGGCTGCTTATACCGTTCATTCATTCGCGCGAGTGAGAACTCGCTCGGCGTGAGCGGGATAGCGTCGGGCTGATGCGTCGTCATGTGAGTGAGGTACGCTTCGTAGTCCGGCACGCCGATGATGCGACGCAAGACCGCCGCACAGCGGGACAGCGTGCTTGCTGAAAGCGCGGCAGGACGTGGCGACGTGGCCATGAGTGACAGGGAGTACCGGGAGCGTGATAGTGTCGTGACGCGGAACGCCGTGGTGCGTTGAAAGATTGCGGAATGGCCCTGCATTCCGCGAGTGGGACCTGACAACTATTGATATCTGAGATCGCTATGCCCCGCGCCGCATCCACTCGATCGACAAAACTGCTCCTTGCCTCGCTTGTGTTGGTGACGGTCGCCGTTGTCTGCAGTACGGCCGCGACCACGTTCGTTGCGGGCGACGGAGCGCGACGCGTTGACGAGGACAGGTTCGGTTACAGCAAGGCGCCGTACTGGGGCGACGCCAAGGCAGACGCCGACCGCTTCCACAACTACCGTCAGGTAGGGACGGCACGCGCGTTGATTGACTCAGCTGTCGCCATGCTTGGCGAAAGCACCGAGTTGGACTCGACGTCCCTGCGACGCATGGTGTCGGTTGCCAGCGCGGGAACGATTCGGAATTTGGATGTGTGGATAGACGGCGCGGACACAGCGTTGTCCTCCGACACGAGCGGCCTCGCCCTCTATCGACGGTGGGCGCGCGCCCGTCGCTTGCCGAACTTCTGGGGCTACCGGCCCGGGTTCGCCAGTGCGTCGTCGGCTTACTCGATTCCGATTCGCACCATGCAGCCGTTGCTCCGGCTTGTCGAGAAAAACGAAGCCATCGGCGACGCGCTGCTCGCCTCCGGTGACGCACGCGCGGCCACGGAACGCGCGCTCGAAAACATTGGCGCCGCGCGTCAATTGCTTGATCAGCCGATGCCGATCGACATGGCCGTGGGCCGCGTGTTCCTGCAGCATGGTGCACGACAGCTGGTCCGCATCGCAGTGCAGACGGGCGACACCGCGACACACGCGCTCGCGGGTCGTCTTGATACGCTCGCGAAGACGACGTATCTGGCCAATGGGAATGAATCGCGACGGCTCCTGATGCTCGACACCGAGACGCTGAATGCACGCGCGAATGCTATCGCTGGCGACACCGCGCTCCATCCCGCGATTCGGCTCATGGCCGTGTACGCCGTGATCGACGGCGCGTGCGTGCGCCCCGGCGAAGTGCTGACCGGCGCATCGGCGCAACGACGCGCGACGCTGGAACAACTGCTGGTTGCGGTCCGCGATATTCCGCGCGCCGGTGAGCTGGCGCCACTGTTCCGCCGTTCGCTCGACCAGTTTGACGCACCGTCGGCCGAACTGCTCACACTCGCCGTCGGCGTCGATGCGACTGAACGGGCGGTTGGTTCTCTCAGTGCACTCGCCCCGCGCGCCGTACGCCATCGCGTCGCCTACTGCCGAATGCTCATGTAGCCACGTGAAGGTAAACTCGCGTGGCTACAGGGAGACCGCATGGGCTGCGCGCCTGGCCGTGCGTTACGCTGCCTCGTCCAGCAGCTTGGTGCGTACATACGGCACTTCGCTTGACACTGGCTCCACACGTCCACTGGTGACTTTGAGCCACTCGTTAATCGACGTGCTCAAAATGATGATCACCGAAATGAGGAAGAATGCGGCCACACCCGCGTCGAGGCGATCGTTGAAGATCATGCGGTGCGCGGCGCCGACGGACTTTATCGACGCCGGCAGCGTACCGGACGCGATCTGACTTTCAATGAGTCGCGCGTGCGCCAGGAACCCGAGCTTGGTTTCGGCCGAAAAGATCTTGGTCAGCCCTGCGGAGAATGTGACAATGACGAGCCAGACCATCGGTACGATCGTCACCCACGCATACCTGGCTTTTCCCATTTTGACGATCACGGTCGTACCCACACACAGCGCTACCGTGGCCAGCAGCTGATTGGAGATCCCGAACAACGGCCACAGCGAATTGATCCCGCCGAGCGGATCCGTCACGCCTTGGTAGAGGAAGTAGCCCCACATGCTGACAAACAGGGCGCTCGCGAAGATGGCAGCCGGATACGACGAGCCGCGACCGAGCGGCTTCCAGATGTTGCCAAGTAAGTCTTGCAACATGAAGCGGCCGACACGCGTGCCCGCGTCGAGCGTTGTGAGAATGAAGAGCGCCTCGAACATGATCGCGAAGTGATACCAGAGCGACATGGCCGCTTCACCACCCATCGCCTGCGAGAACAGGTGCGCCATGCCAACGGCGAGACTGGGCGCTCCACCCGTGCGCGAGAGCAACGACGTCTCGCCGATCTGTCTCGCCAGATTGTCCAGCTCTGCTGGCGTGACCACGAACCCCCAGTTAGCGATTGCCTGTGCGGCGCTGACAGCGGTTGTGCCAATCGCCGACGCCGGAGCGTTGATCGCGAAGTACACACCGGGTGTCAATACACATGCCGCGATCAAGGCCATCGTCGCGACCAGTGACTCGGTGAGCATGCCGCCGTACCCAATAAAGCGCGCGTCGCTTTCGCGTCTGAGCAACTTTGGCGTGGTGCCCGACGAAATGAGCGAATGGAAACCGGAGATGGCGCCGCACGCGATGGTGACAAACACGAACGGAAAGAGTTTACCGGCAAAAACGGGACCGGTGCCGTCAATGAAGCGGGTGATTGGCGGCATCTCCAGTGGAGGCAGAACGATGAGGATGCCGACGGCGAGCGCCAGCACCACACCAATCTTGACGAATGCTGACAGGTAGTCGCGCGGTGCAAGCAGCAGCCACACCGGCAGCACGGACGCCATGAACCCGTAACCCATCAGGTACCAGGTCAGCGTCGTGCCGCTCAGCGTGAAGATCGGCGCAAGATCAGGCTGCGCCGCTACCCATTTGCCGGCATAGAGCGCGAGCATCAACATCACCAGTCCGATCGCTGTCGCCTCGAGCACCCGTCCCGGCCGGATCCAGCGCAGATACACACCCATGATCATGGCGATCGGAATCGTCAGGCCGATGGTCACCACGCCCCACGGGCTGTCGCGCAGTGCGTTGACGACGATGAGCGCCAGCACCGAGATGAGAATGATCATGATGCCGAGGACCGCCACGAGCGCCGTCGCACCGGCGACCGTCCCGATTTCCTCTTTCGCCATCTGGCCGAGGGACTTGCCGTTCCGGCGGATGGAGGCGCACAAGACGACAAAGTCCTGCACGGCGCCACCCAGCACGACGCCAACGACGATCCAGATGGCGCCCGGCAGATAGCCAAACTGCGCCGCCAGCGTTGGGCCAACCAATGGGCCTGGCCCCGCGATCGCGGCGAAATGGTGGCCGAAGACAATCCACTTGTTGGTCGGCACAAAGTCGCGCCCGTCGTCGAGCCGTTCGGCGGGTGTTGCGCGTGTCTTGTCCAGCCCAAAGACGTCGAGCGCGATGAAGCGACTGTAAAAACGATAGGCGATCAGGTAACAACAGACTGCGGCGGTGAGAATCCAGGCGGCGCTAACCTTTTCGCCGAGCGACAGGGCGATGGTGGCGATCGACCCTGTACCGAGCGCACCGATGGCGATCCAGGGGAGTGAGCCGAGCAAACGTGATTTTTGGGGAGTCATAGACCAACGGTTTACAGTGCGGAACAACGTGCTGTCAATGCCTGTCGCGCGCGATTTCGTAAAGTCAACGCTTCACTGCACCGCGGCGTACAACGATCTTTCCGACCATGCCAATTCCCGTAACCCTCATCCCCGGCGACGGCATCGGTCCGTCGATCGCCGATGCCACCGTGCGCGTTCTGGCCGCGGCCGGCGCTGACATTGCGTGGGACCGTCAGGTGGCCGGCATGGCTGGCGTCGCCCGCTGGAACGATCCGATTCCCGATGTCACGCTCGACTCCATCAAGCGGACGAAACTGGCGCTCAAAGGTCCGCTCGAAACACCCATCGGCGAAGGCTTTCGCTCGATTAACGTGGCGTTGCGCAAGACGTTCGATTTGTATGCCAACGTGCGCCCTGCGTACACGATCGTCCCTGGTCGCTTCGATAACGTGGACATCGTGATGGTGCGCGAGAACACCGAGGGCATGTACATCGGCGTGGAACACTACGTCAAGATCGGCGACGATCCGAAGGCGGCCGCCGAGTCGATTGCGATCATCACGCGGCACGGGTCGGAGCGCATCGTGCGGTACGCGTTTGAGTACGCCGTCGCTCATGGACGGAAGAAGGTGACGCTGGTCCACAAGGCCAACATTCTCAAGTATTCGCAGGGCCTGTTTTTGGATGTTGGACGCGTGGTGGCGAGTGAGTATGCGGGGCGCGTGCAGTTCGAAGAGCGGATCATTGATGCGATGGCCATGCATCTGGTGATGCGACCCGAGTCGTTTGACGTCGTGGTGACGACGAATCTCTTTGGCGACATCTTGTCCGACGAAATCTCTGGCCTGGTTGGTGGACTTGGTCTCGCGCCGGGCGCCAATATTGGCGCTGATACGGCGATCTTCGAAGCAGTACACGGCACGGCACCAGACATTGCCGGGAAGAACATTGCCAACCCCGGTGCGCTGCTGCTCGCGGCCTGCATGATGCTCGAGCACATCGGCGATCGCGATCGCGCTGCGCGTGTGCGTTCCGCCTTCGAGCAGACGGTGCGCGAGGGCACGACGGTACCGCGAGATCTCGGCGGCACCGCGAGCACGGATCAATTCACCGACGCCATCATCGCCAAACTCGGATGACGGTGAGGCCAGTCCGGCTCCTCCACATCTCGGACATTCACTGCGGCGCGCCCTTCGTGCATCACCACGTCGAGGCGGCGAAGACACTGGCGGCGTCGATGCAGTTCGACGCGATCGCGATCTCCGGTGACTTGTCGCAGCGCTCGCGCAGGCGAGAGTTGGTGGCGGCGCGGGCCATCCTCGATCATCTGCGCGAGATCGCACCGGTGCTGGTGGTGCCGGGGAATCACGACGCCTCGTGGTGGTATGCGCCGTTCGGCGTTGGGTTGCATTCCCGAATACACGCTCGCTGGCGACGACACATTCAGCCCGAGCTTGAACCGACACTGCATCTGCCCGGCCTCTCACTGATTGGGCTCAATTCCGCACCGGGCGCGATGCCGTGGACGCTGACGACGAATCCGCGTGATTGGAGCGTGAAGGGTGGCCTGACGCGCCGTCAGCTCGAACACGCGCGCGAGCGCGCGGCCGCGGCACCATTGTCGTCCCTGCGCGTGCTTGTTGTGCATCACAACGTCGTCACCGGTCGTTTGTCGCGACGTTGGGGGATGGCGAATCCCGAACGAACGCTCGACGCCCTCGCTGGCATGCATGCCGATGTGGTGTGCACGGGACACGATCATGAGGAGCGGGTCGATCGTGTGGAGCGTACGACCGGCGCGCTCGTAGTGAGTGGCGCCAACACGCTGTCGAATCGCGTGCGTGGTCATCGCGCATCGGCGCTCAACGTGATCGAGGCCGACGCCTCGACCATTACCGTCACGATCTGGATATACGACGAAACCATCGGCGCGTTTTCGTCGGGTCACCGCGAGCAGTATCCGCGGGTCTCCCGTTGAGACGCGAGTCGTGGAGCCATCGTGGTAGCTGACGGGTCGGTGGTCGATCCGCATGGCGGCGAAGCACCGATGCTTACCGGTGTTGCGCTGCACCGTGCAGCGTTCGCGGTCGTGATGGTGCACGGGCGCGGCGACACGCCGAGAGGGTTGCTGCCCCTGGCACGCGCATCGGGCGCGATGGATGGCGCGGTGATTATTCCGGCGGCACAGGGCAATTCATGGTATCCGCATCGGTTTCGCGATCCGGTGGCGAGCAACGAACCGTGGCTCACGTCTGCGCTTGCGGCGATCGATCGCGCGGTGCAGATGGCGACGGATGCGGGCGTTCCCGCATCGCGCATCGTGCTCACGGGCTTCTCGCAGGGCGCGTGCTTGTCGCTTGAGTACGTGTGGCGCACGCCGCGACGCTATGGTGCCGTCGCTGCATTGGCGGGTGCGTTGATTGGGGATGACCGTTCCGTGCGCGCCGCGAGTCTTTCCATCAGTGGCACGCCAGTACTGCTTGCCTGTGGAGATGCTGATCCGCACATCCCGGAATCGCATGTGCGTGACTCGGCACTGTCCATGTCAGCGTCGGGCGCTCTCGTAGATTTGCGCGTGTATTCTGGTGTGGGCCATAGCATCGTCGCCGATCAGATCGAGGCGCTGCGTGCGCTCGTTGATGCAGTCCGGGCTGGCGGATTGGGTTGAGTGCGTAGGGTTGCAGGAGGTGTTGGGATAACAACGGATTAACCGCTGAACTGCAGGGGCGCTGCGCGCCGATAAGAGAACTGATTTCGCGGAAACAACGGATACAACAGCAAAGACAGAGCAAGGAAAGGAGCAAAAATGGCCACCACGAACAATCAGGGGCAGATAGAAAACAGCAAAGAACAACAAGAACAACAAGAACAACAAAGAGCATTTGAGTGAGCGGTGGCGTCGACGATGCAACCCCACATTCCATCAAAAGTGAGGAGCGTCGCCGCCTGTCGTCGTGCCGAATCCGTTCAATCAGTTCTTATCAGTTCGTATCGGGGGCGCAGCCCCCCATGCTGTGGCCGTTATCCGTTCGTATCAGCGCGAGCCACGAAACTGTCGTCACCCACTGCCAAACCGCGGCGCACAAACACAATCTTCACGCGCATGCGAATCCCATGGTTGGCGCAACTCGGATTTGATTTCGGCGACGCAGGCACCGCGCCGACGGTCGCCGCGTCGCCTGCCGCCCCCGCGACGCGCACCCTCCCGTCACCACCAGCGCTCGCAAACGCGCCGCCGCGCGCTCAGCCCGCGCCGCTGTTCGTCGGCACCGTGCCGATGTTCGCTGTCGATGGGTCGCCAACTAGCGCGCCGCTCATTGCCGAGGCCACGCGCGGCGTGCCTGGCCGATCGCGCGGACGCGCGGCAACACGCGCCAGAACCGCCGTGTTGTTTTCGCGACTGCAGGAGCTCGGGCTGCGCGGTATTGAGGGACTCGTACTGATGCGCACCCGCACCGTGATGGTATCGGTGATTGGGCGCACCTTGCGCGTGCACGAGGGGTACGCGGATGCACCCGAGACCGTCCTGCGCGCCGTGGTGACCTTTGCGATGGCGCGAACAAAGGCCGCTCGTGTTGTCGCGCGTGACGCGATCCTCGCGCACGACGTGGAGCGCGCACCGCTGGCCCGGCGCGTTGAGCCCGCGCGTCCGGGGGACTTTGCGATTGTTGCCCAGCTAGCGGCGGCGCATCAGGATCTCAACGCACGATGGTTTAACGGTGCACTGTCGGCCCTGCCGATTCGGTTGTCTGGTCGCATGGCGTCGCGACTGGGTCACTATGATCCCGGCACGCGCCACACGCCGTCCGAGATTGTGTTGTCGCGCAAACATGTGGTGCGGCATGGTTGGCGCGA